>JAEYTV010000593.1 GCA_023433855.1 Pseudomonadota bacterium
TCCTGACCTGGCGGGCCGCCTTCTTCCTGGTCGGCGGCATCGGCGCGCTCACGATCGTGCTCCTCTGGTATTTCCAGCCTCGCGACAAGGTGCGGGAAGGTGCCAGCATCCGGCTCGAACTCAGTGCCTTTGGTCGCCCGCAGGTGTGGCTGACGCTCGGGGTGGCGGCAGTCGGGTTCGGCGGCATGTTTTCGGTCTTCAGCTATATCGCCTCCACCACCACGCAGACAGCCGGAATGCCCGTCAGCATGGTGGCGATCGTGCTCGCTCTTTTCGGCATCGGGATGAACGTCGGCAACATCGCCGGTTCGCGGCTCGCGGACCTGTCGCTGAAGGGAACGATCGGCGGCGTAATGGTCTTCAACGTGGTGGTGATGAGCGTCTTCGGGCTCTTCGCCAATCATCCTGCCGTGCTGTGTCTCTGCGTCTTCCTGATCGGCTGCGGGTTTGCGGCCGGGCCGGCCATCCAGACCCGACTGATGGACGTGGCGGCCGATGCCCAGACGCTCGCCGCCGCCTCCAACCACTCGGCGTTCAATATCGCCAACGCGATCGGCGCCTGGCTGGGCGGACTGGTGATTACCTGGGGCTGGGGATTTGCCGCCACCGGTTATGTAGGGGCATTCCTTTCGCTCCTCGGGCTTGGCGTGTTCTTCCTGTCGGTGCGACTGGAAAACCGCCTCACCTCCGCCTGAGGGGGCTGCCGCTAGGCAGCCTCCGAGGCCGGCCGGTCCGGATCGGGCGGCGCCAGCATGTAACGGTGGCCGTTTTCGCAGACCACATGCTGCGTTCCCCATGAGCGCAGCGCTTCGACGACCGGACGCAGACTGAGCCCCAGCGGGGTGAGATTGTAGTCCACCCGCGGCGGCACCACCGGAAATACCGTACGCACCAGAAGCCCTGCCTGTTCCAGCTCGCGCAACTGCTTGGTCAGCATCCGCTGGGTCACCGAAGGTATGCGACGGCGCAGCTCGTTGAACCGCAACGTTCCCCCTTCGAGCAGATGATGAAGGATGACGCCCTTCCACTTGCCATCAAGCACACTCAGCATTGCTTCAACCGGACAGCCGGGGAAATCACTGGTCAGCTTGGCGCGCGGCTTAGACATGATGCATCCTTCCACGGTATACTTTTCGGCACTATAGCCCAAAAATGTGCGTTCTTGCGCGCGTCCAACATAGGGGCCATGTAGTCCCCACGCAACGCGACAAAGGAGAATCCAGAATGCGCGCCGTCGGCTTCAACAAAGCTCAGCCCATCTCCGCCGAGACCTCCCTGATGGATATCGAACTGCCCGAACCGGAGGCCACGGGTCGCGACCTTCTCGTCGAGGTCAAGGCGGTGTCGGTCAATCCCGTGGACACCAAGGTCCGCAGGTCGGCCGAGGTCGAAGCCGGTCAGTACCGGGTGCTCGGTTATGATGCGGCCGGGATCGTCAAGGCCGTCGGACCAAACGCGAAGCTCTTCCAGCCGGGCGACGAAGTCTACTATGCCGGAGCAATCAACCGGCCAGGGACCAACTCCGAATTTCACCTCGTGGACGAACGGATCGTCGGCACCAAGCCGACAACGCTGAGCTTCGAAGAGGCGGCTGCATTGCCGTTGACGGCGATTACTGCCTACGAGGCGCTGTTTCAGCGCATGAAGGTCCAGGATAAGGTGGCCGGCGCCTGGAACGCGGTTCTGGTGATCGGCGGGGCCGGTGGCGTAGGCTCCATCGCCATCCAGCTGTTGCGCGAGCTTTCGGATGTGACGGTGATCGGTACCGGATCCCGGCCGGAAACCCAGGAGTGGATCCGCAACCTCGGAGCACATCACGTCCTGGATCATTCACGCCCGATGGCCAAACAGCTCGCCGACCTTGCGATCGGAGCGCCGGCCTTCGTTTTCTCCACCACGCACACGGAGAACCACCTGGACGACATACTGGAGTTGATCGCGCCGCAGGGGCGTCTGTCGCTGATTGACGACCCGCAGGACGCCCTGGACCTGCGCCCTTTCAAGCGCAAGTCGCTTTCTGTCCACTGGGAGATGATGTTCGCGCGACCCGTCTGGCAAACCGCTGACATGATCGAGCAGCACAAGCTCCTGAACCATGTCGCCGAACTGGTCGGCGCAAAGAAGATCCGCACTACCCTTTCGGAAAACCTCGGCACGATCAATGCCGCAAACCTCAAGCGGGCGCATGCGATGATCGAAAGCAATCAAACTCGGGGCAAGATCGTGCTGTCCGGTTTCTGAGCCGACCGAAGGCTTACGAATGAAATACGTCAGGCTCCGGGCGCCCCTTATCGTCCGGAGCGATCTACGGTATGATCCCGTCGCCTGTTTTGTGAGGGGACATCATGGCCACATCGCGGATCAATACATTCGGAAATCCAATCGAGGCTCTGACCGGCTCGACCTGGTTCGGTTACATCGCACGGATCGTGCTGACCTTCGCCTTCTGGGGAAGCGGTCTTTCCAAGCTGATCGACTTTCAGGGCGGGGTCGCCGAGATGGCCCATTTCGGGCTGGAACCGGCGGTCGCGTTCAATATCGCAACGATCGTCACACAGATAGGGGGCTCGGCCCTGATCATCCTGAACCGGTGGACCTGGCTGGGTGCAGGCGCGCTGGCGGTCTTCACACTGCTCACCATCCCGATCGCTCACCACTTCTGGACGATGGAAGAGCCCTTCAAGACGATCGAGTTCTACGTCGTGATGGAGCATATCACCGTTATCGGCGCCCTGATGGTGGTGGCCTGGAAGGCGCGCTGACGAAAAAACCCGCCGTGGCTGAAACGGCGGGTTTCGTGCGCAGCAGGTCGGAGGCGGTCAGGCCTGGATGACGACGACCTTTGCGCCGACGTTCACACGCTCGTAGAGATCGATCACGTCGTGGTTCATCATCCGGATGCAGCCGCTCGACATCGCGTGGCCGATCGATTCCGGCTGGTTCGTGCCGTGAATGCGGAAATGGGTGTCGTTGCCGCCCCGATACAGATACATGGCACGCGCACCGAGAGGATTGTTCGGCCCACCCGGCAGGCCGCCAGCGAGCTTGCGATAGCGCTCCTCGCGCCGCTGCATGTTCAAGGTCGGCGTCCAGCTTGGCCACTCGGCCTTGCGCCCGACATAGGCATTGCCGGAAAGCGCCAGCCCTGCACGACCGACGCCGATGCCGTAGCGGATCGCACGGCCGTTGCCCAGGATGTAATAGGCGCGGCGTGCCGGGGTATCGACGACAACCGTGCCTGCCGGATGAGGCGTCTCGTAGGCGACTTCCTGGCGGCGCAGTTCCGGCTTGATCCTGTCGAGCGGGACGGCCGGCAGCGGATACTGTTCATCGGGCAAAGCCGCATAGTTCGTCTGGGGGGGAAGCGTGGAGGCGCAACCGGCAAGCAACAACGGCAGGCCGGCCAGAAAGCCGCGGCGGGAGATCGACATGGATGTGTCCTTAATGCGTCGGGGTGGTGACGCAAAATTACTGAGATCATGGTTAATGAAGTGATAAACCGACGGCCGGATACGTTCACGAGGCCGTCAGGACAGGTGATGGTTGTGTCCCCGGCGGACACCGCCGCATCCCTGATGCTATTCTGACGCAGTCACCCAGCCGGCCGTAGAGACGACCATCAGGCGTGGGCCGATCGGAGCGGCGGCAAACGGCGATGGAACCGCTCGCCAACCTCTGCAGGAGGAGGAGCCGGAACTCCGGTCGCCAAGCACCCGCGGGTCGCGGCGACCTTCAGGGTGCGAGCGTCCGGCTACTTACATGTTGGGGTAGACCGGTCCTTCGCCACCCTGCGGCGGCACCCAGTTGATGTTCTGGTTCGGATCCTTGATGTCGCAGGTCTTGCAGTGGACGCAGTTCTGCGCGTTGATGACATAGACCTTGTCGCCGTCCTTCTCGACCCATTCGTAGACGCCGGCCGGACAGTAGCGCGTCGAAGGCCCGGCATAGACCTCCAGTTCCGAGCGCTTCTGAAGGTCCATGTCCTTCACCTGCAGATGGACCGGCTGGTCCTCCTCATGATTGGTGTTGGACAGGAAGACCGACGACAAGCGGTCGAATGTAAGGACACCGTCGGGCTTCGGATAATCGATGGGCTTATGCTTGGCCGCCGGTTCGAGGCTTTCGGCATCCGTCTTGCCGTGGCCAAGCGTGCCGAAGAAGGAGAATCCGAGCAGCTGGTTGGTCCACATGTCGACGCCTCCCAGTGCAACGCCGAGGCCCGTCCCCAGCCTTGACCAGAGCGGCTTGACGTTCCTGACCCGCCTGAGATCCCGGCCGATCGAGGTCTGGCGCCATTCGTTCTCGATTTCGGCCGGCTCGTCGTTGGCCCGGCCAGCGGCAATGGCCGCGGCAACCTTGTCGGCCGCCAGCATGCCGGAGACAACCGCATTGTGGCTGCCCTTGATGCGCGGCACGTTGACGAGGCCGGCCGAACAGCCGATC
>JAEYTV010000632.1 GCA_023433855.1 Pseudomonadota bacterium
CCCCGGAGACGCAGACCCGATAGAGGCGCTGCGATCCGTTCTCGACGGTGACGCCGTGGTCTGCGTAGTTCCCGCACCCGATCTGGAATCCTGCCTGGAACGCCTTTCCGCCACCCAGGATGTCGCCCAGGCCACGGGCGAAGGAGCAGCCTCCGAAGCGGCTATCGCAAGCCTGCGGGATCTCGCGAGCGGTGCACCCGTCGTGGTTGTCGTCGATGACATCTTCAGGCGCGCGCTCGACCTGAGGGCGACCGACATCCACCTCGAGCCGATGCGCGGACGGATCGTGATGCGTTTCCGCATCGACGGTGTCCTGCGCACCATGCCGTCGCCGCCGCATGAAATGGGCGACGCAATCGTTTCCCGAATCAAGGTTCTCGCCGGCCTCGACATCACCGAGCGCCGCAAGCCTCAGGATGGTGCGATGCGCCTTCCCATCGGGGACCGCGAAGCCGAACTGCGCGTTGCCACTCTCTCCTCGATCCATGGCGAGACCGTCGTCATGCGCATCCTGCACCGCGACAGCGTCCTGCTCGATTTCGCGGGCGTAGGCCTGGATGACCAAGAACGACAGACCCTGAACCGACTCCTGGAGCACACCCACGGAATGATCGCCGTGGCCGGCCCGACCGGCAGCGGCAAGACAACGACGCTCGCCGCCGCGCTCGCGAAGTTAAACGATCCGGGCCGCAAGATCGTGACCATCGAGGATCCGGTCGAGTACCAGATCCCCGGCATCGTGCAATCGCAGATCAACTCGGCGGTCGGCATCACCTTCTCATCCGCGATCCGGACGTTCGTGCGACAGGACCCTGACGTGATCCTGGTCGGCGAGATACGCGATGGTGAAACGGCACGGGCCGCCGTCCAGGCAGCGCTCACCGGGCACCTCGTTCTCACGACCGTCCACGCGAACACCGCGGCTGCGGCCTTCACGCGCATGCGCGACCTGGGTGTCGAGACCTATCTGCTGGTCGGTGCCGTGCGCGGCATCATCTCCCAGCGCCTGTTACGGCGGCTCTGCGACCACTGCAAGCAGGAAGGGGTTCTTTCCCCCGAGACTTTCTCCTCCGACGCGCGCTACCAGGCCGTCGGGTTCTCGCCAGGCCAGAAAGTGTTCCACGCGGTGGGCTGTGGCCGCTGCAACGGCACCGGATATCGAGGCCGCATCGCCGTCTTCGAGATCCTGGTCTTCGACGAGGCCATCACTGAACTTGCCTCGCAGGGGGCAGACCATACCAGGATCGCGGCGCTCGCGCGGGAGCGGGGCATGAGCACGATGTCGCACGATGGTGCCAGGAAGGCAGGCGAAGGGCGCACCTCACCCGCGGAGGTGCTCCGGGTTACAGGCTTTCGCTGAGAGCTTTTTATGTTCAGGGGGCCGCACCCATGATGCCGGTCATCAGGACATCCTCGACCAGCGCCGCTTGCGCGTACGCCGCCGACGGTTCAACGATATCAGCTGCTTCGGCCGTGGCAGCTCTTGGGCGCACGGACCCAAAACAGGGACAAGAACTCTGTCTTTCTGCTGGATCAAAGTCCAGGAGCAGCAGATCCAGCGGTCGCTTAGCGATCGTTCGTCGTACTTATGCTCGCGAGGCATTTTGCGTCTCTCCGTCACTGTCGGCAGTTTAGCCCCTTCGGAGAAGAACGGTGGCAGCCGCGCCGCCTACCTTTCCATATTGCGAGCCTCGCGGGACACCGCGTAGCCCGTCGTCCCGTCTGCATCTGTGAACGTCACGTACAGTTGCCCGGAGTCCCGGAAGCGATCGAAGAAGCGGAAATCTATCGACCTGACTTGAGCGGCATCTGCGCAATTGAACGCGTAACTGGCCCGAAACTCGGTGTGATGACCGTCATCCTCTTCGGTCATTGCGGCTTTTTGCGCTTCGGTTGGGGCGTCATCGTCTTTGTGCTTTTCGACGACAATTCCGACCTCTGCGGAGGTGACGGCGCACTCCGCATAACCGGGCAACCCGAAGAGGTTCAAAGGTTGCTTCAGGTCGGCTAGTGCGGCCTCGACAGCTCTCTTCTGCCGAGCGGTTTCGGGTTCGTGCTCAAACCCGACGATGTCCATGCCAGGCACGGAAAGCTCCATCTGGATACTGCTCGTCGCGATGGCGATTGCCAAAGTACCGTGACCATGGGCATGTGCACCAAGCTCTCGACGTTCCTCTTCTGCCTGCGCGGTCGAAATGACAAGGAGGATGCCAGCGGCAATCCCTGTCCAGGCGCAGTGACGCAATCTCATCTCAGCCTCCCCAAGACTCCAATCATCGATAGCACCGTCAAAAATCACGACCTCAGTGACAGCGAAATACTCGGCACGGTGCTCTGGCTACAGAATTCTGGACAACTCGGCAGTGATCCGTTTCGCCGTTTGGCGCACCAGCCTGGCGCAGAGTTCATGGCGTCGCGCGTCGTGCCGGTACACGGGCATGCTGACGCTTACCGCTCCGCCCGGTTCCCGCTGCCGATTGAAGATCGGGCTTCCGAGACAACGAATATCCGGCTCGTTCTCCTCGTCATCAAACGCAAATCCCTGCTCGCGTGTCCGCTTCAGTTCCTCGAATAGCGCCTCGGGCGTGGTTAGCGTGTTGGCCGTGTGGCGTCTCAGCTCAAGGCCCTTGATGACCTCCAGCAACTGCTCGTCCGGCAGGCCAGACAGCCACGCCTTGCCCACCGATGTAGAGTGAAGTTCAACCTGGCCGCCGATGCTCGTCTTCATCTGAACTGTGCTGGAGCCAGCCAACTTGTCGATGTAGACCATCCGGTCGTTGCTGGGAACCGCAAGGTGCACGACCTCATCCGTTGCGTCGCGCAGCGAAACCAGAAAGTCCCTTGCGATCGTCCGCAGGTCGGAATCCTCCCAGGTCTTTGCCGCGAGCTGGAGAAGGCGCGGCCCAAGGCGAAACGTTCCGCTCTCTCCGGACTGCGTGATGAGTCCCTCGGCGATGAGCGCCGACACGAGCCGGTAAACCGTCCCCCGCGGGAAACGCGCGAGCTTGGTCAGGTGAGCGATGTCCAGTGTTCCTGGGGAATCGGCGATGATCTGCAGCACCGTCATGAACTTCGAGAACGAAGCCGCTCCCTGGACGGGATTGGGAGCTCTCACATCTGCTTCGTCTTCGAGGCCAATTAGGCCCATGGCACAACTCCTAAGCTTGACAGCGCAACATAGTGGCCTTACACATTCGTGGACAACGTGTCCATATTGTAGTCGGCATTTCCGGTTCAATTCTAGCCGCGTGATCGAGGAGGATCAACGGCAAGCTCAGGTGGGCGGGCGCGAATGCATTCGGCCGTCGTCCCTTACGTCAAAGGCGCGGCAATTGCTTTAGGAGGAGAGAGCAGTGACGAAAAAAGGGTACTGGGTCGCAATGGTCGATATTGCAGACCAAGAGGGGTACAAAGAGTACATTGCCTTGAACAAGGCGGCCTTCGATAAATACGGTGCGACTTTTGTCGTTCGGGCCGGACAACATGAGGTCATGGAAGGGCCTGACGCGAACCGTGTGGCTGTGATCGAGTTCAAGGACTACGAGACCGCGCTCGCCTGTTACAACTCTCCTGAGTATCGGAAGGCCATTGAGACCCGCGTCAAGTATGCGAAGGCTCATCTGACTGTCGTGGAAGGCGTCTGACGCCGGAGACAGAGCTTGATACCTCCTGTCATTGCGGTTGGAGGGACTTAAGGACTTTATCACGCACCAGGTCGTTTCTTGCACGACCAGCATGTGGAGCGCGCTCTCTGTATCCCCGTCATACCATGGCAAGGACGCCGCCCGAGCGCCCAACTTTCTGGGAATAACCATGTCCAAACCGTTGCAATGGCTTTTCAAGGTTTTTGATATCCTCGTCGTTGTCGGCATGGCCGTCATCAGCGTCCTGATCTTTACGAATGCCGTGCTTCGGTACGGCTTCAGTTCAGGCATTCCGTTTGCCGTTGAAGTCTCACGAGTGGTCCTCGTCTGGGTGATCTTTATGGGATCCGTGGTGGCGCTGGCCAAGGGCGCCCATCTCGGCGTCGAGTCGTTGGTGGTCCGGTTGCCGCGCACGGCGCGCTTTGTCTGCTTTCTTGTTTCATATGGCTTGATGCTTTGGTGCTGCTGGCTCCTGGCAAAAGGCAGCTGGTCACTCACCGTGATCGAATGGGGCAACGTTCAGGCACTGTCGGGAATTCCCGTCGGGGTTACTTACGCCGCGGGTCTCGTCGCCGCCATCCTGATGGCTCTGATCCTCCTTCTTGATCTGTGGCGCTCGCTGCGTGGCGTCCTGCCGGCACCCTGGTCGGGAGTGGAGCACGTTGAGCCGCTACCAGTCGTTTCCCACGCGCTTGTTTCGGAGAAAGCATCGTGAGCGGCTTGGTCTTCATAGGTTCCCTCCTCGGTGCAATGGGCATCGGGATTCCCATCGCCTTCGCTCTCATGCTGTCCGGCATTGCGATGATGCTGCTGATGGGAAATCTGGATGCTCAGATCCTTGCGCAACGGCTGGTCAATGGCGCGGACAGCTATCCGCTGATGGCGATCCCGTTCTTTCTCATTGCCGGCGAGCTCATGAACGCCGGCGGCCTCTCCCGCCGCATCGTGAACGTGGCCCTCGCGGTCGTCGGGCACGTACGCGGCGGCCTCGGTTACGTGGTCATCGGCACGGGCCTGGTGCTTGCGAGCGTGTCAGGATCCGCCATTGCGGATACTGCGACGCTCGCGGTCATGCTGGTCCCCCTGATGCGGCAAGCGGGCTACCACATGGGTCGAGCTTCGGGCTTGATGGCAGCGACAGGCATTATCGCTCCTGTAATCCCGCCTTCTGTCGGGTTCATCATTCTGGGCGTCACCGCTAACATTTCCATCGTCGGCCTGTTCTTCGCCGGAATCGTGCCAGGGCTCATGATGGGGCTGAGCCTCATGATCGCCTGGTGGTGCCTCTCTAGAAAGGAAACGGCGGCAGTCAGGCCCAAACTGCCGCGCAGGGACCTGCCTAAAACCATCATGACCGCGGGTTGGGCGTTGATGATGCCGGTGATTATCCTTGCCGGACTTCGGTTCGGCCTCTTTACTCCCACCGAAGCCGGCGTCGTTGCAGCCGCCTATGCACTGTTCGTGGGGGTGTTCGTCTATCGCGAGCTGACCCCCCGGCTGCTCTATGACGCGCTACTCGCCGCCGGGCGCCTGACAGCAGTGATCATGCTCTTGGTGGCGGCTTCCATGATCTCCGCCTTCATGCTGACGATTTCCAATATGCCCGCCCAACTCGTCAGTCTTCTCGCTCCATTGATCGACTCGCCGATTCTGTTGATGAGTATGATCGTTGTGGCGGTTTTCGTCGTCGGCACGGCGCTCGATTTCGCGCCCTGCATCACCATTCTGATCCCCATCCTCATGCCGATCGTCAATGCGGCCGGTATCGACCCGGTCTATTTCGGGGTCATCTTCATAATGGTCAACGCGGTCGGCCTGATCACGCCTCCCGTTGGGACGGTCCTCAACACGGTGTGCGGCATCAGCGGGGTTTCAATGGAGGCGGCCACGAAGGGTGCCATGCCGTACCTTGTGGCCCAGATGATCCTCATTTTGCTGCTGGTTCTGTTCCCGGCATTGGTGACCGTGCCAGCGTCGTGGGTGCACTGAGACTCAAACCGGCAAGGATTTGTACGGGCCCTTCAAAGATCCTTGTCCGCTTACACTGCGTCAGGGTCCGCCGGGACAGCGGCACCCTGACGCGGAAGAATTGGAGCCCCTGCCGCAGGTCAATGTCGATCTCGGCACATGGTCGAGTTCCTCACCTGCCTGGGCTGGCCGTCATCGACGGGATTGACGGTGCCCAGGCGGGACCAAAGTGTGCATTGTGGTTGTCAAGCGCTTCATGGAACGATGCTTTTCCGAGGTGCCGGACGCAAAGTTTGAGTGGGGTGTGTAGGTGAGGTCAGGTCGGGACGGCGGCGCTCCAAATGCCTGTGCCATGTGGTTTCGCGCAGCCGCGGTGGCCTGCTCATTGGGGGTACTAGCCGCGTGTACCTCCACCACGGATTACCTCGAGGGCGCGGCCGGGCAGCCGGATCCCTTGGGACGGGTCGCGAACGCGGATCTCAGCGCGCGGAATCCTTCCGGCGGCGGTTTTCTGTCATGGCCTGGCTTCAATCGCAGGCAGAACAATCCGCAGGGTCAAGTATACTACGGCTCCGGACAACGGCTGACCGCTGGCGAGCGCAAGTCGCTCGAACGGCTGGGCGGCCAGGAGTTCGAGGTCAACCTTGAGGAGGCCGAGATCAAGGTCGCGGCCCGCACGGTGCTGGGGGAGGTGCTGGGAATCAGCTACACGCTAGACCCTAGAGTCGCCGGCAAGGTCTCGATAACGACGTCGAGGCCCACGCCGGCCCCGGAAATCCTCACCATGTTCGAGTCGGCGCTGCGCAACAACGGCGTGGCAATGATGCGCGAACGCGACCGTCTGCGGCTGGTGCCTGCGAACGAGGCGTTCGGAACGGCCGAACTCGATCAGGGCACCACCATCCAGCCCGGCTACGGCGTGACGGTGTTTCCCCTGCAAAACGTCTCCGCCAGCACGATCCTGCCGCTGCTCGAGAACTTCGTCGCCCGCCCAGGGATGGTGCGCGAGGATCCCGGCCGCAACGCCCTGATCTTTCAAGGAACAGCGGCGGAGCGCATGGCTGTGTTTGACGCAGCGCGCTCATTCGACCAGGATTGGCTGGCAGACCAGTCAGTCGGCATTTTCCCTGTTCACAACTCCAGCGCGGCCACCATGATGCCAGAACTGACCCGGGTGCTCGATATTGGACAGGGTGGTCGGGGACGCAACACCATTAGCGTTCAGGCGATCGAGCGCAGCAATGCGATCCTGGTGGTGGCGAAAACGCGCAACCAGCTGCAGCGCGCCGCGACCTGGATCCAGCGGCTCGACCGGATGGATGCGGCTGCCACCAATTTGCGGGTCTACAAGGTGCAGCACCTGCAGGCACGGCGCCTTGCATCGATGGTCAACGCGATGTTCAATGGTGCCTCAGCATCGGCGGCTTCGGAAGATCCGGCATCGCAGTTTCCGCCTGGCTCGCAGGCGGACGGCCAGAACCAGATCACAAACGTTTCCCAGCCGATCGATGCAACGCCGCAAGAACGCATGGCGGATGAAATGCCGATCGCGGGCGGGGCGGAAAACACGAACTTGTCCAAAGACGGGGTGCGCATTACCGCGAACCCGGAAAACAACACCATTCTCATCTTCGCGCGGCCTGATCAGCAGCGGCTCATCGAACAAGCTCTCGTGGCGCTCGACCGCCCGCAGGAGCAGGTTGCCATCGAGGCGACGATCGCCGAGGTGACCCTGACCAATGAGTTACGCTATGGCGTGCAGTTCTTCCTGAGTTCCAGAGATCTTGGACTGCGCGACAATAGAGGATCGATCGGCCTGTTCAAAGAAGCTGGCAGGGTCGCGCTGCCACGAACGCTTCCGGGCTTCAACCTGCTGCTTGGCCCCGAGACCGAGCCGCGCTTCGTCCTCGACGCCCTGCGCGGCGTGACCGAGGTCAAGGTACTTTCGTCGCCGTCGGTCGTCGTCCTCGACAACAAGCCGGCCATGCTCCAGGTCGGCGACGAGATTCCGATCGTAACGCGCACCGCGCAGTCGGTCACCGATCCAGAGGCGCCAATCGTCAACAATGTCGAGTTCCGCAATACCGGGGTCATCCTGAAGGTCCTCCCGCGCATCACAGGCAACGGCACCATAAGCCTGGTCGTCGAACAGGAGATCAGCTCGGTCCAGCGCAGTCAGGCTCAGTCCCTGACTCCGACCATATCGCAGCGAAAGGTCAGCTCGACCGTATCGGTTACAAGCGGTCAGACTGTTATGCTCGGCGGCCTGATTAGCGAACGTCAGCAGCGCGGCCGCGACGGACTGCCGATTCTCAGCGACCTCCCACTGATTGGCGACGCGTTCCGGTCCAACCAGAATGCCGGGACGCGAACCGAACTTATCATCTTGATCCGGCCGCAGGTCATCCGCGACAGCCTGGATGCGCAGCAAGTGGCCGAGCAGATGCGGTCGCAATTGAGGCTGATGAACGAGCCCTCCAGAAACGTGCCGTTGCGGCGGCCGGCCAGGACGATCGTCGAATGAAGCTTCTGCGGGCACGGCGCCGTTCGACCGCAGCCGTCGCGGTCTCGCTTGCCGTCGGTACTGTGCCCGCCGTCATCGGAAGCTCCGCGTTCATCGTGGCGTCTACGCTTGCGCTATGCCTTCTGACAGCGGCCATCGCCGTCCGTGATCTCGCAACGATGCTCATTCCCGACCGCTACACGGCCGGCATCTTGGTCGTCGCGCTCGTCGACTGGTGGATCGAGACGCGCGATTTTGCCGATCTCGCCTCGCGCGTCGGACCGGCGTGCGCCCTGATGCTCCTCCTGTGCCTGTTCGAAGCCGCGTATGGAAGGCTGCGCGGCCGCGACGGCATTGGCTTCGGCGACATCAAGCTCATCGGTGTATCCACCGTCCTGGTGGGGCTGGCCGGCGTCGGCGCCCAGATCTTGCTTGCTTCGGTTGCGGCTTTCATCTTCAGCGTCATCCGCGCGGTTCGCTTGCGCCGCCCGCTCCGTGCTGCGTCGCGCGTTCCGTTCGGAACGTTTCTCGCGCCGGCACTGGTCATCGTCTGGGCATGGCTGCCCGTTGCATGACGACAAATCGCTTGAGCGGACGAGGCGAAGTCTTGATCCCTGCCGGGTGGTCGCGTCACTTTTCATGGCAAAGCGTAGGTCCGATCTGGAGCTTACCGCGATGGGTATAAACTCGGCAGCGAGCCGGCGGGGCGCAATCCTCGTCAGCGTTCTGTGGATTGTCGTTTTCCTGGGGTTCCTTGCCGTCATACTTCGCGTGCAGATGACTGGCGTCGTGGCCAGCGTGCGGGTCACGGAAGACAAGGCATCGGCGCGTATTCTCGCGGAAGCCGGTCTAGCGCTGGTCGCGGCCGAAATTCGCGCGGGACCTCCCGACAGTGGGAGCAGACCGAGCGATCAGGTTTCCTCATCCATGACCCTGCCTGCCGGGGTTGCTTCGGTCTCTGCGACAAATGAAGCTAGGCGGATCGATCTCAACACTGCCGAGCGACCACTACTCATAGGCGCATTGCGCGCCGCTGGCGCCGCTCCCGCAACCGCCGAAGATCTGGCGACCAAAATCATCAGCCGGCGCACTAGGCCAACTCCGCCGGACGGGCAGCCGGCCGGTTCCGCTCCTCAGCAGCCTGGGGACAACAATAAGCTGTTTCAGACGGTTTCCGAACTTGCCGCCTTCCCGGGAATAACACCCGACATCGCGATCGCCATCGAACCCTATGTTACCGTTTCCTCCGGTTTGGCAGGCGTTCGCCTGGAATCGCTTGATGACCGGGTGCTGGCCGAAATTCCCAACTTGCCGCCGTCGGTACGAAGGACGATCAAGGATTTCCACGCCGGCCGTTTGTCGCGCGCGCAACTCGACCCGTCGCTTGCAGGGGTGGCCTTCAACACGCTGGCGCAGGCACCGAGCTGGCGCGTAGAGCTCAGGACGACCCTGCAGTCGGGCTACAGCGAATCCTTCGAGGCGTTGATGCTCATATCGAACGCGGACGACGCACCCTACAGAGTGCTTGATTGGCGTCGCGGGGCAATCGGGCAGGAATGAATACACGGGGAAGCATAATCCTGGCATTGTTCCGGTTTGAACAACCGTCAACCTGGCCCTGGCCTAGGGCTTCAGCATGGATTCGAGTTCCGCCAGCGCGGAACGCGACGCGAGCCGTTGGATTGAGCCGTTCAGGATTCGCCGGAGGCCCCAACGCCTGAGAAGGGTGTTGCGTCCCGTGAGCCGGATGGTTAGGGCGAGGTTTCGGGAGATGAGGACGCAACAGTTTCAGCCAAAGACATCAAAAGAATCCCGGCACTCCTCTGTGGGATATCCCAACCGCCGGGGTCAGAGCCCTCCGGCTACCGTGATGAGGGTGCCAGTCACGAAGCCGGATCCCGGTGAGGCAAGCCATAGGGCCGCGCGCGCGATGTCTTCAGGCTCCGCGATACGACCCATCGGGGTCAACGCTGCGATCCTCGCGGGGCGCTCGGGGTTTCCGCCCTGTGTGTGTATCCGCGTATTGGTGGTGCCGACGCGTATGGCATTCACACGAATGCCCTCAGGTGCCAGTTCCTTGCCCGCGCCGATCGAGATTGATTCGACAGCGCCCTTGCTTGCGGCATAGTGCACATACTCGTTAGGGCTACCCAAATAGGCCGCCAGCGAAGACATGTTGACAATCGTGCCGCCTTTTCCACCCTTGCGGGTCGACATGCGTTTTGCGGCTTCCTGGATGCAATACATGACGCCGTACACGTTCACGCTGAAGGTTTTCTCCAGGGTTGCAGGCTCCAGATCCTCGATCCTGCAGGCCTGACCGATGATGCCCGCATTGTTCACCAGGCAGGTCACTGGTCCGAGTGCATCGTCGCATGCGCTGAACAGGGCCCGGATGTCCTCGATCCTTCCCATGTCTCCCTGCACCGCAATAGCGCGGGCACCTGCGGCCTTGCATTCCTCGACCACCGTGGACGCAGCCGCAATATCCGAGAGATAGTTTATGCAGACGTCATAGCCCTCGGCGGCGAATAGTCGAGCCGTTGCGGCGCCGATGCCGTGTCCTGCTCCCGTTATTATCGCAATCGGTCTCAAGTGATGTACCTCCTCGCTCCCTGCATCACAGCGTTCACAACTCAGAAGACCGACTCGAGGATCGCGGCGTAGTCTTCTTTGGTCAGCGAACGTGGATTGGTGGGATGACTGTGATCCTCAATCGCCCGCTCGCATACCCAATCGATGACATGCCGCGGCACACCCAATTCGGACAGCGTCGGCGCGATCCCCAGACTGCGGTTCAACTCGTCCAGGGCGTCTGCAAGCGTTGTTTGTGCAAGCCCCACCACGCTTTCAAGGTAACGAACCTTTTCAGCCACGGCGTCGATTTCCACATTCCATCGCAGGACGGGAGGCATCAGGATGGCGTTGAGCGTCCCATGATGAAGCTTCGCCTCCTTCAGGCCGCCCAGGGCATGGCTAAGCGCATGCACCGCCCCAAGCCCCTTCTGGAAGGTCATGCCCCCTTCGAGCGCCCCCATCATCAGATCAGTCCGCGCTTGCGCGTTCGAGCCGTCCAGGCAGGCGACGGGCAAAGCCTTCCAGATGCGTTTGAAGCCGTCGACGGC
>JAEYTV010000040.1 GCA_023433855.1 Pseudomonadota bacterium
CTTCCAGTGTTTCTGTCACATGGCTGATGCCGAAGGTGAAGGAGGGAACGATCCTGAGCGTGTTGGCGATTTCGATGCCGGTATAGCGGCCTACGACGCCACCCCAGATTTCCGCATTGTCGTTGCCACCGAACCGCCCGGCAAGGCCCGCCTCGAGCCCAAGCTGCACCGATCCGAAGCGATAGGGGAAATACTGGTAGCCAAGTCCGACGATCGGGTGGTTCTCATAGCCCACGCCGAATGGATTGGCTGCTTGGTGCATGTTGCCGTCGGCCATTGCGCCGCCGAAAAAGAAGACAGCGTGATCCCGGTCGGCATCCTGGGTATGCGCTACGCCTGCGGCAAGCTGCGACAGCAGCAATCCTCCAAAGAGAGCTACTGGCCATCGCTTTACACCCCCCATATACCACCTCCGCATCATCACCGGCAAAGCGATAGAGGACGGTACCGGCTCAAGGTCATTTCACCTGATATCACCCGTTTGTTGAAAGTAGGGCCATCCGTCCGGCGAAAACGAGTTAGGCCAGGTTGGTCTTCCAGCGGCTGGCAATGGGTGCGGCAAGGAACCGTGCCCTTTGCTCCTCCCTCAGGTTCACCGTGAGGCTGGCCAACATCTCCGGGATCAGGACCCGCTCGCCGATGAACGGCTCGTGGCGCACCGCCTCGCCGGGCGACACCATTCCGGCGCGCAGCACCCGGCAATAGATGCCGGGCCGCGCCGCCCGAAAATAGGTCTTGGCGAATTTCGGGTCGCCCATTCTGGCGGCCAAAGTGGCGCATGGCGAGCGCGGGCTCGTCGCTTCAAGCACCACCTCCCGCAGATGGAAGCGATCGCCAACGGCGACGTCGCGATTGTCCAAGCCATCGATCACTAGGTTCTCGCCGAAGGTGCCGAGGGCCAGCTCCCGGCCCAATTCGCTGATCCACCACTCGCGGGTGAGCGAGCCTTCGATCAGAATCGCCTGGTCCGGTCCGCCATGATACTTCGTATTGCAGACAGCATCGCCGACGAGGCCGAGTTCGTCGATCATCACGGCTGCATTGACAGCCGTCTTGTGGATACCGGTCTTGTAGCTCTTGCCGGGCAGCCTTTCGGGACGGCCGATGCAGGTGCCTAGAAGTTTCATCAGAGAGGCCTTCGTGATTCCGTTTCTATGACATATCGGTTAAAGGGACTGCATGGCAAAGCGAGTCACCGGTCCTGAAATCGAAAAACTCATCCAGCTCCTGGCGAAGGTTCCGGGTCTTGGACCCCGCTCCGCGCGGCGAGCGGCACTGCACCTGATCAAGAAGAAGGACCAGTTGCTCGGGCCTCTCGGCCACGCGATGGGCGAAGCGTATGACAAAGTCAAAGTGTGTTCGCGCTGCGGTAATGTCGACACGGTCGATCCTTGTACCGTTTGCACCGACATTCGCCGTGACCAGTCTGTCGTCATCGTGGTCGAGGATGTGTCCGACCTTTGGGCACTGGAGCGGGCGAGCGCTCTCAACGCGGCGTACCACGTGCTCGGCGGCACCCTCTCCCCCCTTGACGGCATTGGCCCTGACGATCTCAACATCCGCGGGCTCATTGATCGGGTCGGCCAGGGTGGCATCCGGGAGATCATCATTGCCGTCAACGCTACGGTCGAGGGGCAGACGACTGCCCACTACATTACCGACCAGTTGGCGGGGCTCGACGTGAAGATCACGCGGCTGGCGCATGGAGTTCCCGTCGGCGGCGAACTTGATTATCTCGACGAGGGCACGTTGACGGCCGCGTTGAGGGCCAGGACCGCGATCTAGGGGTGATAGGATGAAGACGCGCAGCCTCGCAGGTACCATCGGGCTTCATCGTTTGGCCATCATGTTGCTCGTGACGGCGGGACTGGTCCTCCCCGTGACCGCCGCCGCGCAGAACAAACCCGACGTGGAGAGGCAATTTCGTCAGTGGATCTCCCGTGATCTTGCTCCGCAGGCGAAGAGAGCCGGCGTATCGGACATGACGCTGAAAGCCGCATTCGCGGGGGTGACCTTGAACTGGAACCTGCCGGACCTCGTCCCACCCGGGGCCCCGGTGCCTGAGCGACAGGACCAGAGCCAAGCCGAATTTTCCTCGCCGGGATCCTATTTCTCCGAGAAACGCCTGCAGGGGCTGGCAGCAACCGGGCGATCGCTCTACGCACAGCATGCAGCAACCCTGAAACGGATCGAAGCCACCTACGGCGTGCCCGGCGAGGTCGTCGTGGCCATCTGGGGTCGCGAATCCGGCTTCGGTCGTGCCAAGCTCCCTTATTCCGCCATAGAGGTGCTCGCAACAAAGGCCTTCATGTCCACCCGGAAGGACATGTTCCGCGAGGAACTGCTCGCGGCGCTGAAGATGATCGAGCGCGGTGATGTCGACTCCGCCTCGATGAAAGGATCCTGGGCGGGAGCACTCGGTCAGCCTCAGTTCATGCCCTCGAGCTATCTGAAATACGCGGTCGACTTCGACCGGAACGGCCATCCTGACATCTGGAACTCGGTACCGGATTCACTTGCCTCGATTGCTCACTATCTGCAGAAGGAAGGTTGGCAGAAGGGCCGTGACTGGGGGTTCGAGGTCGCCATCCCCGAGAGCGTGTCCTGCGCCCAGGAGGGGCCGGACAAGGCACAGCCGATTTCCGCCTGGGCGGCGAAGGGGATTGCGCGGGTGTCCGGCAAGCCGTTTCCGGCTGGCGAACTCGCGGCGGACGGGATGATGCTTGTGCCGGCCGGCCGGCACGGCCCGCAATTCCTCGTTACTCCCAACTTCTACGTGCTGAAGGCGTACAACAATTCCGATCTGTATGCCCTGTTTATCGGCAACCTGGCGGACCGGATCGCTTACGGCGCCGGCCCGTTCAGCGGTTCCTGGGGCAATGTCGGCAAGATGCTGCGCTCCGACGTGCTGGCAATGCAGAAAGGGCTGGTGTCCAAGGGCTATGACGTGGGCAAGGTAGACGGGTTGCCAGGCTACAAGACACGCCGCTCGCTTGGGGATTGGCAATCGAAGAACCGGCTTCGCCCGACCTGCTACCCCGATGTATCCCTCAAGGGAAAGATCCGGTAGTCAAAGATCCCGCTTCAACCCCTCATGGCTCGCGACGAAACCGAGCCTTTCATAGAAGCGGATCGCGTCCGCCCGCCTTTTGTCGGACGTGAGCTGAACAAGGCCGCAGCCACGTTCAGCTGCTTTCAGGACCGCCCATTCGATGAACTGGGACCCCAGACCGGCGCCACGTGCGTCTGCGGCGACCCGAACACTCTCGATCTGTCCGCGCCACATGCCAGTACGCGACAGACCGGGAATGAAGCTTAGCTGCAGACAGCCGACTACCTGGCCCTCTTCATTGACGGCGACGGAGAGCAGCTGGTTGCCGTCTCCGTCGATCGCGGCGAAGGCTTCTTCATACCGAGGGTCGAGATGATCGCCGGCAATCTCGCGGGAACGGCCAAGCGAGTCCTCAGCCAGGAGGCGGACTATCGCAGGCAGGTCGGAACGGGTGGCCTTACGGAAGGAAATCATAGGCTCAGTGATGCAGGTCGATGGGGGACTTGTGGATGATGTCGGAGCGGGGCGGGATCGTCTGTCGCTCAATCATGCGGTGAACGCGTGGACCCTGCTCTCCCCGATGAAGCGCGCGGATCGCATCCCAGACCTCGGCATCCGCCTGGGTCCTGCGCTGATTGTGCCGCACGTAGTCGGCCCAGGTGGCGGTGTGATAGGTCTCCGTCCAGACTTCCGGACGTTCGAGATCACGCATCAGCGCCCATTGCCGCGCCCCATCCCGAATGCGGATGCGGCGGCGGCGGGACATCAGGGACAGGAATTCGGGAATGTCCTCATCGGCTATCGTGTAGTCGACCAGGGACACGATGGGGCCGCTGCGCGGCTGCAGGTCCAGCATGAGCGATGGCACGTTGAACCGGTTCAAAGGATCGAGGTTGAGGTCCCCGAGCTGCGGCAGCGGCAGCCGAAGGCCAATCATCGCACCGATCAACATGGCAAGGCTTGAGCATGTGAGCGCGATCGAGACGCCGAACCCTTCGGACAGGACACCCCATAGCCAGCTCCCGGCAGCGATGCCCCCGAAGGTCGCAGTCTGGTAGAACGAAAGCGCCCGCCCGACGACCCAGCGCGGCGTCGAGAGCTGCACGGTCGTATTGAAGAGCGAAAGGGCCATCACCCAACAGGCGCCCGGAATAAGAAGCGCAAGGGTCGTCGCCCATGTACTGGAGCTCAGTGCGATGAGCGAAGCACTGGCTGCAAAGCCGAGGAACGACAGCCGCACGATCGATTCACTCGATAACAATTCCCTCAGCCGCGCATTTGCCATGGCCCCGGCGATCGCCCCGACGCCGAACGCGCCCAACATGATGCCGTAGGTCAGGGGTCCACCTGCCACGAGATCCCGGGCAACGATTGGCAGGAGAGCGAGGATCGCGCTTGCCGAGATGCCGAAGATCAGGCTGCGCAGCAGCACGTTGAGGATGTTCGGCGACATCGCGACATAACCCATGCCTGCAGACAATGCCCTCAGCAATGTCTCGCGCGGCAAGGCATCGTCCCTGGTTTTCGGCTTCCAGCGCAACAGAGCGTAGATCAGTGCAAAATAGCTGCAGGCATTGACTGCAAAGGCAGCTGCAGCGCCGGCGGCCGCGACGATCGCCCCGCCGATAGCCGGGCCGAGGCTGCGGGTGATGTTGAACCCGACGCTGTTGATCGTCACCGCCGCCGGCAGAACCTCTCGCGGTACCATGTCGCCGACGGAGGCCTGCCACGAGGGATTGTTAAGTGCCACTCCGCAGCCGAGCAGGAAGGTGAAGGCCAACAGCAGCCACGGCGTCAGAAGGCCAAGGAAGGCAAAGACCGTCAGGGCGACCGAAACAACAAGCATGAAAGCCTGTGCCGTCAACATGAGGCTCCGCCGATTGAAGTTGTCCGCCAAAGCCCCTGCAATCAGGGAGAAAAGCATGATCGGTGCGGCCGTGGATGCCTGCACCAGCGCCACCATGTCCTGCGAGTTGCTGATGGACGTCATCATCCAGGCAGCACCCACCGCCTGGATCAAACTGCCAAAGTTGGAGGCGAGGCTGGCGATCCAGATGGTCCTGAACGTTTGGTGCCGGAAAGGAGCCAGGGTCGATATCCGGTCGGGCACGTTAATCCTCGTTCTTTCATTCCTCGCCTCAAACGGTTATAGACCGGGCAAGCTCAAATACCAGCGGCCGGCGGAAAGAAAGGGGCAACTCTTGCAATCCACGGGCCGAGAGCGTATATGCGAGCCATATTCTTGATCGTCCGATGAAGAGTGGGCCCGACCGGACCCGCTCTTTTTTGTTAGGCGACCGCTCCATGCTCGACCTTCGCGTCGAGACAACAAACCGGAGAGCATATGCCGCAGGTGGAAAACGAGCCGCGTCTCATCGTCGAGAACGGGCTTGACCTCAGGATAGCCGAAATCATCGAGCCAGTGCTGGCCGCTATGGACTTCCGGCTGGTCCGCGTCCGCATGATGAACCAGAACGGCCTGACGCTGCAGATCATGGCCGAGCGAAACGACGGCACGATGGACGTTGCCGGCTGCGAGGCAGTTTCGACGGCAATCTCACCGGTCCTCGATGTGGAAGACCCCATCGATAAGGCGTATCATCTCGAGGTTTCCTCACCCGGCATCGATCGTCCCATGGTGCGGAAATCGGATTTTGTCCGCTGGCAGGGCCATCTGGTAAAGTGCGAAACGTCGATCACGATCGACAATCGGAAGCGTTTCAGAGGCAAGATCGCCGCCGTGGATAGCGAAGGTTTCACACTGGAGCGGGACCAGGTAGCCTATGGCGAGGAGCCTCGTGTGACAATCCCGTTCACGGCTCTGGCCGAAGCGAAGCTTATTTTGACGGACGATCTGATCCGCGACGCACTGAGGGCCGACAAGATGGCCAAGCAGCAGGCTGCGAACCAGAACGACCAAGACGAAGACAACGAATAACCGAACAACCGAATGGCCTTCCCGAAAAGGCCGCGAATTCGACGACGGAGACCAACGACAATGGCAGTGAGTGCGAACCGGCTTGAACTTCTGCAGATCGCCGATGCGGTAGCCCGCGAAAAGGTCATCGACCGCGAGATCGTGCTGGCTGCGATGGCCGACGCCATCCAGAAGGCCGCGCGCTCCCGTTACGGCTCTGAAACCAACATTCGCGCCGACATCAATTCCAAGACCGGCGAAATCCGCCTCCAGCGTCTCCTCGAGGTCGTCGAGGCCGCCGAAGACTACGGCACCCAGATCCCGCTCGCGCTTGCCCGCGACCGCAACCCGGATGCCAAGATTGGCGACTTCATTGCCGATCCGTTGCCGCCCATGGACTTCGGCCGCATTGCCGCGCAGTCGGCCAAGCAGGTGATCGTCCAGAAGGTGCGCGAGGCAGAACGGGATCGCCAGTACGACGAATTCAAGGATCGCGTCGGCGAGATCGTCAACGGCACCGTCAAGCGGGTGGAATACGGTAACGTCATCGTCGATCTTGGGCGCGGGGAAGGCATCATCCGCCGCGACGAGATGATCCCGCGCGAGAACATGCGCTATGGGGACCGCGTCCGGGCCTATGTCTATGACGTCCGCCGCGAACAGCGGGGTCCGCAGATCTTCCTGTCGCGCACCCATCCCCAGTTCATGGTGAAGCTGTTCACCATGGAAGTGCCGGAAATCTATGACGGCATCATCCAGATCAAGTCGGTCGCTCGCGATCCCGGTTCACGCGCCAAGATTGCCGTCATCTCGAACGACAGCTCGATCGATCCGGTTGGCGCGTGCGTCGGTATGCGTGGCTCCCGCGTCCAGGCCGTGGTCGGCGAGCTCCAGGGCGAGAAGATCGACATCATCCCGTGGAGCCAGGATCCGGCATCGTTCATCGTCAACGCGCTGCAGCCTGCGGAAGTCGCCAAGGTCGTCCTCGATGAGGATTCCGAGCGCATCGAAGTGGTCGTTCCGGACGAACAGCTGTCGCTGGCCATCGGCCGGCGCGGACAGAACGTCCGCCTCGCTTCCCAGCTCACCGGCTGGGACATCGACATCATGACCGAACAGGAAGAGTCGGAGCGCCGCCAGAAGGAGTTCAACGAGCGCACCAACCTCTTC
>JAEYTV010000070.1 GCA_023433855.1 Pseudomonadota bacterium
GATCAGAAGAGCATAAGGGGAATGCAGGGAGAGGCATGATCAACGCCCGCAACACGATCCGGACGCTCGGCAACGAGCCGCCACTGCTGGCCGACGGCCGGCGGGCCCCGGACCGGCGCGAGATCTCCCTGCGATGGCTGTCCGGCACCTTCCTCACCGGCATCACCTCCTCCATCCTCATGGGGGTCGCGCTCTTCGCCGCGCTCGACGGTCGGCAGCAGCTTGCCCTCCCGGCCGAAGCGTCCGCCTCCCTCCCGGAAGAGGACGCCTATACTGCGTCGCGCGGCAAACGCCTGCTCGGCGGTAACGTCGTGGCGATGCCGACGGACCGGAAGATCCTGGAGGTGTCGACTGTCGTGCAGGAAGGCGACAAGGAAGTCGTTCGGCGCCGTCCATTCGCCCACGTGAAGATGAATCTTGCAGCCAATCACGTCACATCGGAGGATTATCCGGCATTCGATCCTCTGACGATCTTCGCCTCCAGTGAAGTCGCTCCCCCGCCGGAAGCCCGGACGGGATCGATTTACGGATCCAACGTGGAATCCGAGGTCAGCCTTCAGACCATTGCCTTCCCGACGCATGGAGCAGCCTTCGCCTATGCCCCTGCCATGACGGTTGAGGAGGTCGAGGAAAACATCCGCACCAACGGCTCCGTCCTGACCGACGGCAATGTTCAGGTGTCTGCACTCTATTACGTGGACCCGCAGCGTTTTTCCTCCAAGGGGGAGGAAAGTGGCCTGGATCTCACTGGGGGCTTGTCCGCGCGGGTGGTGGAAGAGAACATCTCTGTCTCCGCGCCGGAAGCGATCACGTCCCGCACGCGTGAATATGCCGACGACATCATCCCCGTACGGAAGCCGGGGACAGTCACTCAGGTCATGATGGAGGTAGGCTATCCGGAGGGCAAGGCGCAGGAAATCTCCGGCTATCTCCAAGCCCGCATGGGTCAAGCAGACCTCGCCCCGGGGGACGTATTGCGAATTGGCGTCATCCAGGAAGGAGACATGGTGCTCGTGGTGCGCGCCAGTCTTTACCGGCGCGGCAATCACCAGGTGACCGTTGCCATCAATGATCATGGCCGGTTCGTTGATGGAAACGAGCCTCCCATGATGGAGGCAGTTTCCTCCGCCTTCAGCGAGCAGCCCCCGCAAATTCTCTCCGGCCGTGAACTGCCGAATACCTACGACGGAATCTACCGGGCGGCGATCTCCTATGGCATGAGCCGTGAGATGACCGCTCTTCTTGTGAAGCTGCTCGCCAGCAATGTCGATCTTCAGGCTCAACTGAAACCGACCGACAAGATCGAAGCCTTCTTCTCCGTCGCCGATGAGTCAGGACTGGCGACTAAGGATTCCGAGCTCCTCTACGTCAATGCGCGTTTCGGTGAATCGAACATGCGGTTCTACCGTTTCCAGAACCCGGACGATGGGTCAGTCGACTATTTCGATCAGGACGGAAAGAGCATTCGGCAGTTTCTGCTGCGCAATCCACTGCCCAACGGCCGCATGACGTCGGGATTTGGCATGCGCAGCCATCCTCTCCTGGGTTATTCGCGGATGCACACCGGTGTGGACTGGGCTGCCCCGCGTGGTACCCCGATCATCGCGACGGGCAATGGTGTTGTCGAAAAGGCCGGCTGGGATTCTGGCGGCTACGGCAACCAGACTCTGATACGTCACGCCAACGGCTATATCTCCTCCTACAATCACCAGAGCGCGATCGCCTCGGGCGTCCGCCAAGGGGCCAAGATCAACCAAGGCCAGGTTATCGGCTATGTGGGATCAACGGGAGCGTCGACGGGCTCGCACCTGCACTACGAGTTGATCGTCAATGGCACCAAGGTCGATCCCATGAAGGTACGCCTTCCCGGCGGCACATCCCTCAGTGGCGCATCACTTGCCGCATTCGAGGAAGAACGTACGCGTGTCGATGCACTGTTGAATACCCAGCAGCCGGACGAGATGGCGAGCCGCTGACCGAGCGTTCCGGAGCAAGGGTCAACTCGCCTAACGTTGACCGGTTCTGAAGCGACGCTTGGTTGTCGAACACCATCATTCGGAACATCCGCTTCTGCCGGGTAGCCTCGGCATCCCGCGGCAGGAACCTTCCGGAATGGAAGGCCGCCCGGGGACGGCCCTCCATTGACCTCAAGCGGCTTCGCTCACGTCATGCTCCCGCCGGACCCGAAACAGAAGCCGGTCCGAGCCGGATGCCACGGCAACGGTTGACCCATCCGGGATCTGTCCGCCGAGGATCTGCTCAGCGAGCGGGTCCTGCACGAACTTCTGGATCACCCGCTTCAACGGACGAGCGCCATAGACCGGATCATAGCCCTTGTCGGCCAGCCACTCACGGGCATCCTCACCGAGTTCGATCGCGATCTTCCGGTCAGCCAGCAGACCAAGCAGCCGCTTCATCTGGATATCGACGATGGCACCCATCTCATCGCGCTTCAGGCGGTGGAACAGGATGATCTCGTCGACGCGGTTGAGGAACTCCGGACGGAACGCTCCCTTCACCACGCCCATCACCTGGTCCCGAACGCTATCGACGTCTTCGCCATCGCGCAGGTTGGTGAGGTACTCGGCACCGAGGTTCGACGTCATGATGATCATCGTGTTCTTGAAGTCGACCGTACGGCCCTGTCCATCCGTCAGGCGCCCATCATCAAGCACCTGCAGGAGGACGTTGAACACATCCGGATGCGCCTTCTCGATCTCGTCGAACAGTACGACCTGGTACGGCCTGCGGCGAACCGCTTCCGTCAGCGCACCGCCTTCGTCATACCCGACATAACCAGGAGGTGCGCCGATGAGCCGGGCCACGGAGTGCTTCTCCATGTATTCCGACATGTCCATGCGTACCATCGCCGTCTCGTCGTCGAACAGGAAGCGTGCCAGAGATTTGGTGAGCTCCGTCTTTCCGACACCGGTCGGTCCAAGGAAGATGAACGACCCGATCGGCCGGTTCGGATCCTGCAGCCCCGCCCGTGATCGGCGGACCGCACGAGAGACCGCCTGCACCGCATCGCCTTGGCCCACAACGGATTTGGCCAGTTCATCTTCCATACGCAGCAGTTTTTCCCGTTCGCCTTCCAGCATTTTATCGACCGGTATTCCGGTCCAGCGGGAGACCACATGCGCGATGGCATCGGGCGTCACCACTTCCTGCACCATTGCATTGGTGGAGCCGTCCTGTGCTTCTGCATCCAACAGGCGCTTCTCAAGATCCGGAATGACGCCATAGGTCAACTCTCCGGCTCTCTGGTATTCGCCGGTCCGCTGCGCGCTAGCAAGTTCGTTACGCGCCTCGTCCAACTGCCGCTTCAGATCGGCAGCAAGGC
>JAEYTV010000122.1 GCA_023433855.1 Pseudomonadota bacterium
GGGCAATCTCGCCTGAAATGTCGACGTTCCGCCCGCGGGCCAACGCCGACAGGAACTCCAGGGTTTCCCGTGCCAGAACGTTGAGGTCGAAGTCCGTCACCTCGAACGGCGCCTTTTTCAGCAGGCCGCGTGTCCTCCTGATGACCTCGCTGGCGCGCTCGTCATTGCGAAGAATTTCGCCGACGATCTCGGTGAGCGCGGGAATGTCGGGGCTCGGCGACTTCAGGATGATCTGCGCGGCTTCAGCATTGGACAATATGGCCCCTAGCGGCTGGTTGATTTCGTGCGCGATGGAAGCGCCCAACTCGCCGGCCGTCGAAAAGCGGTTGACGTGGGCGAGCTCGGTCATTCGTTGTCGTGAATCCACTTCGGCGAGGTGACGAAGCTGACGCTCGCGCAAGAGTATCGCGATAAGTCCCGCCTGGAGAAGAACAGCCGCGGCGATCAGCGAAAGTTGCCAAGGGTAGGTTTGCCAAAGAGCTGGCTGTCTAAACACGACCTCACTGTCGGGTGGGAGGCGGCTTTCGCTGATGTTCCATCGCCGAAGCTCTCTCCAATCGTAAGTCGGCTGCGAGAACGGGATCGGAGCCGCATGGATGCCGACCGGATTCTCCCCCCTCAGCATCCGGACAGCGACGTCTGCGGTCGACCGGGCGCCTTCGAACGGTGATGTCATCGGGCCGCCGACAACCCCACCGTTGAAAAGGGACAGGTCGAACGTAAAGATCGGAGCGTTGGCGACAGCGGCGATGCTCTTCAACGGTTCCTTGTCACCGTAGACGGCGCCGGCGCCGTCTACCATCATCTGCTGGAAGAAGATCGCGCTGCGCGGCGGCAAGTTCGCGACATCCTGCAACATCTCGTCGAACCGGCGTTCGTTGTAGAAGCGAAGCTTGATCTTGTCGCCGAGCAGCGGCTGCAGTTGCCGTTGCACCTCCTCGACCCAAAATTGTTCCGGGGGGGAATTTCCTATGATCACCGCAATGGTTTCCGTCTGCGGTAGTAATCGGAGGATGTTCTCGAACAAAGGGACGTTTTCAACCAGGGTGCCGACCACCGTGTCTTCCGCTGAGAGCATGGACTGGTCGACCCGGCGCACGTTGACTGCGGCCAGCAGCATCGGAACCGCCGGGAACAAGGTTTCGCGATACTTCTGGACGAAGCGCGCAGCTGGCGCGCCGAGGGCGATGATCAGGTCGGGCGGTTCTTGGACGTATAGCGCGGTCAGGAACGCGACGAACTGGCTTTCGGCCGGATCATTACTCGATGTCGAGGTGATGACGGAATGCTCGTGAAAGGTCAGCGGCCACGGCGATTGCCGGTTCAGTTCCCTGCGGATCTCCGTGCTCCAAGTAAGCCAAGGTTGGAAATTCTGGCCATACGAATACAGGAACAGGATTCGTTTCGGCGGAACACTCTGGTCAGCGTCCGTGGGCTGCGCTGCGGCAGCAGCACCAAGCGCGATTGCAACGATCGCGGCGAGCCAAAACTTGACCAGCCGGATTGTCACAGACGCAGTCGACGTCGCCCTCAACACACCGCTCCACCATCTCGCCGTGTCGAAATTTGCCGCTCACATCCAGCGATGGCAAGACCAACTCGTCGCGATTTCCACCACGCGTCGGGGATCAGCGAACAATGTCCTCAGGGAGTTTCAAGCATGATCCGGTAGGATATGCCATGAGCTTTGGAAGCGATCTTTGCAAAGACCGGTTCAAAAATAGTCACGCCGCAAAACAGGCAACCAACTCGCCCGCTCGGCAAGTACGCCGTGTATGATCCCACCTATGACCGCAACGTTACTGTCAGCAGCGCAATCCTGCCCACGTATCATCTATTGCAACGAATAGTTGCTATCGGCCTAGAATAGAGCTCAGGGAAGCGCTTAAGTTCCAACGCAGCCAGGTTGTCAAAGCTCATTCCTCCGGCAGTGGGATGCCGTGGTGTCTGAAAAATGACTGCGCGGCCGCATTGAACTCGCCATCCGCAATCGCCTCAACGTCGAGCATGCCATCATATGCTTGCCGTACGAAGTCCGCGAGGAAGGTCGGATTTTTCTTGGCAACGCTCATATCGCAGAACACAAAGCCACGCGGCCGGGGCCTGCCGACCTTGCGCCATTCTTCATAGAGCGCCTTTAAAAGTTCACGCGGGAAGCAGACCAAAGCGGATGTCGCATAACATCGTTTGGGGTATTCCCCATCAACAAGCCACTGCTGTGATGGCGCTGTGCCGATTGGGCTTCATTGTCCAGTCTCAGCAACGAGCGGTATAAATTGTGCCATCTCGACGCTGGAAACGGCAATAGCCAGCGGATTGTGGAGCAGATGCCGTACCAACGACCGCACCGAGAAGCGCGCCAGCGCCGGCTCCAACCACGGTGCTGCGGGTGTTGCGTCCAATAGCTTGTCCGGCCACAGCTCCTACTCCAGCTCCTACCAGTGCGCCCGTCCCTGCCCGCTGCTCCCGCTCAGTTGCAGCGCAACCAGCAAGGGCGGCAACAAGCAGACAGAGAGTAATTTTACTTTTTGAAGCGTTCATTCTCGTTGCTCCTTAAATGCCGTTGTTGTCGGCTATGCCATTTTGTTTGTTACGAGGCTTCCGCTGGGCGACGCGCTCTGCATACTTGCAGTCAATCTAAATCTCCGCGCGGAAGAGTCATGAGCACGGAGTCCAAAACGTTGTCTGCCTGTCCCGAATTCAAAGGGGGAGAGCTCCTTTCCTTGACAATCAAGCCGATGACGAATTGATGTCGATGAGAGCACGTTGATACGGAGAATATCTATGCGCCTTTTGTTCGTCTGCTTTGGTCTCGTCCTCAGCTTCGTCGTACCTGTGACTTCGCCAACGCTCGCGCATGCGGTAACGATCAACGTCAATATCGGCACAAACCTCAACCACGGGCGCTCGATCACGTGCCGGGATGGCGCGCGAATCCTGCGCAATCGCGGCTTCAGGGACATTCGACGCGTGGATTGCCGCGGACGCTTCTTCATCTACCACGCGCGGCGTGGCGGTAGCCGATTCGAAATTGCAGTGAGCGCCCGCAACGGCCGCGTCGTGGATTTCCGTCGCCTTAGAAGGTGATACCTCGGCCTTAATTCCAGTACCCTGAAGCTGCCGTCAGCCCTTGTTGATGCGGCGGGCAAGATCGTCGCTCGCTTGGGAAAACCGTGAGGGAGCGACCTCAGGCTCGGCGACTAAGCCGTGGAGTTCAGTCCCGAACGGGCTCCGTCTACAGTGCGGAGCAGTTGGTAAAGCGTTTGCTTCCCTTCCTGTCGAGCCTGGCATTGCTGTGCCACGACAAAGCCGTCGCTCGCCCATCCAATATCCCGCGCCTGCTTCGGCGAAATGCCGAATTCATGCCTGAAGGTTCGGCTGTAGACTGAAGCGTCGACGAAACCCCACTGCTCGGCTATCCGGGATATGGATCGCGTATCTGCAATGTCGGACAGCGCGTCGCGTGTTCGCAACAGCCGTTGCTTCCGAATGTAGGAAGCAACTCCTCCAAGAGGCTCGAAAATTCTATAAAGACGGGAGCGGGACACTCCTAGCGTTGCACACAGCGCTTCGGGCGCCAGGTTGCGATCCGTAAGTCTGTCGTCGATCATCCGACGTGCGCGCGCCAATAATGTTGCATCGATCGGAGTCTGCGCTTCTATCAAGCGATCCCGAGAGGGAACGAGACAGCCGGCCACAAGGCTACGTGTCGCCTCGACGACGTAAGGTATTTCCGACGACTGCAGGTCAGCCAAAGAGCGGTCGAGAAGAAACAGATAGTCTGCCAACAGCCTGCCAAGCCCTCCTTCGAACTTGACGTCCAGCATTCGGTGAAGTCCGGCGAGCGAAGCAAACATATCAGGCGGGATGAAGAGCGTAAGCACCCCGTCGTGATTGATTTCCCTGTCGAACGATGTCGCCAGGCAATGCAATTGTGGCGCGGGCATTTCGGCTTCGTGCCAATCGCCGAACTTCGAAGATCGAAACGGCAGATTGATATACCAATGATCAAGCGCACACGTCTTCAGGTGCTTCTGTCGATGCGCATGCGTTTCGCCAGGAAGCTTGGTTCGCATAAACGCGAGTCTGCCCAGGTTCCAAACCGTTTGGCGGGCCGGAAAGGATTTAAGACCATCCGGCACAACCGACAGCTCCATCACACCTTGATAGGTGAAACGGAAAGCCTCAAATTGATCACTAGCTGGCAAATTAAAATTCGAAAGATCGAGAGAATGCGTAAATTGTGCGTTTTCTCTTTCGTGGTCTTCGAACGATTGTAGAGCGGATTCCTGGTACATTAGGATGATTCCAAACTACCATGCTTTCCCAAACAATCATGCTTCTAGTTTTGTTCGGACCCTGCTTTCCATAGCATATGCCCTGGAGATGAAAAATTGACATAGTCTCTGAGAAATTATCATATATTCGTCTGATGATGCGACAGCTTATGTAACGGTCGGATTTTTGGGGAAAACCAAGTCCGGGGGCTGCAGGGGTGCATGCGCAAGTTTCTTACGCTTGATTTGCAAGAGGTGCGGAGCGAACTGCTAACGAAGGACTTCGTACGCAGTAGCGAAGCGCTCGGTCCCACGGAAGATGTCTTTCGAACGAAGGAACATGGTTATCTTCGGGTCGAGGACTCTATTTTCCTTCATATATTGAACTTCGAAGCTGGCCAGCCTTATCGCCTTCAGATGGCAAGGAGAGGACTGGTTTGCATTCAGGTAATCATCAGTGGAACATATAGCCGCTGGGTTGGGAACCGAGCCGACCTTGTGAGCCCTGCACTGATCCAGGTCACCAACGCGCCACGCTCGGTTGCGGATAGTGAGGCCGGAACCAAATTGCGCGGTCTTCTGATCGCTTGCGAACGGCAGTATCTGCTCGATCAGTTCGGCGTAAACGTCGACGGCATTCCTGCAGCGTATCGGTCGATTTTCACCAGCGACGCCGGCATGACTGAAGCGCTGCGGCTGCCGAATTCGCCCTCCACGATTTCGATTGTCGATCAGTTGATCACCTGCAAGTTTCCCGAGCCACTTAGGTCGTTATATGTCAAGGCCAAAACCATTGAGCTTATTTGCGATGTCGTATCGCAGATAAACATGCTCCCAGCGCACGGGCCGACCCGCGTTCGGGCATTGCAAAGCAAGTTTCAGGCGATCGAAAGTGCCGCTTCCATCTATCGACGAGAAATTTACAGACCGCCTACGATCGAGCAACTCGCCTTGCGCGTTGGATTGAATCGCAACGATCTGACGAATGGCTTCCGGGAGATGTTCGGCATCACACCCCACCACTATGGGTTTCAGATAAGGATGGAGCAGGCGCAAAGCCTGCTTCGGGAGGGCAGACTTTCGATCAGCGAGATTGCCAGGCGTGTCGGTTACGAAGGCTATTCGAGCTTCGCAAAAGCGTATCACGCTCACTACGGCCATGGGCCGCACTTGTCGGACGATCAAATTCCGGAATAGCGAGGTGGTCTTTTCTTGTCTGTCGCTTCGGCTTTGCCTCACACCAGCGGCGTGCGGGCGGTTTCCGGCATGCGCAAGACGACCAGCAGGCTGATGCCAGAAGCTGCAAGGACATACACCGTCGGAGCCATCGCACTGTCGAACCAATTTGTCAGCCACACGGAAATAAACGGGGCGAAACCGCCGAACACTGCCGCTGCCATTGCATAGGATACCGACGACCATCGCGAACGGTCGAATGTCGGGAACTGCTCGGCCACAGCTGCTGGCGCAACGCCCGAATAAAGGGCAATCGCAACCCCAAACAAAACTTGGATCGCGACGACCTGCGCGAAGCCATATCCAGACGCGATCAGCCAAAAGGCAGGCACCGTCAGCAGCACGACCGCGACGCAGGACGCGAGCATGAACGGCCGCCTTCCATAACGGTCGGAAAGCAGTCCGACAAACGGAACCAGAAGCATAATGGCGATCGTGCAAAGCGTATTCGACCACACGGATTGTGCAGGAGTCAGTCGGCCCTCCGATTGGGTGAAAATCGGCAAGTAGATCAAGAACATATAATAGCAAACTGTCCAGTGAACGGTAACGCCAAAGACGGTCAGAGACGATCGCAGATTGGCCCGCGATACGGTTTTGCTAGGTGTCTTGTGGACACTCATGGCGTCGATATAAGCGGGGGTTTCGTCCATCCCGCTGCGAAGCCAGAGGCAAACCAGGCAAAGAACGCCCCCAAGAAGGAATGGGATGCGCCATCCCCAGGCTACCATGTCTTCCAACGACAACACGGTGATCAGGATGGCTGCCATGGCGCTTGCGAGACCGCTCCCCAGCGCCACCGTCAGCGAAAGAAAACTTGTCCAGAACCCGCGCCGCGCTTGCGGCGCCCATTCGATCAGAAATGAATTGGCCGTGCCCCACTCACCACCTGCCGACAACCCCTGCAGCACTCGTGCCATGAGAAGGAGTATCGGCGAGAGGATACCGACGCTCTCGTAAGTTGGTATCAGGCCGATCATCAGCGTCCCGGCCGCCATGATCGCTGCCGACACCAAGAGCGCCGGCTTGCGCCCTTTGCTGTCACCAAGACCACCAAGCAGCAGCGCGCCGAGCGGCCTTACGATGAAGGTGACGCCAAACACGGCGAGCGCCGCAAGAAGCGCTGTGTTCGGGTCGTCTTTCGGGAAAAAGACCTGGGAAATATAGACAGCGAGAATGCCATAGATCGCGAAGTCATACCATTCGAGCGCATTGCACAGCATCGCGCCGGCCAAGGCCCGCGCGCGTCTTCCGCCGAGCATACGGGAAGGCGCGGTTTCTAGAACGGTTTCGATGGTTGCCCCCTGACCCACGTCAGGATTGCAATGGGTCTGACCACAGTCAATCGAAATACCCAGCGCCGCCGGTTAAAAATGAGACACCGGGCACACAGGCAGGATTCCAGGCTGATTACTTCAGGCGTTTGACAGCTTAGAATGCACCCAAGGCAGCTTTCCATAGGAATCCAATGTCAACCCTCATCGTAATTGTCTATCCCACCGAAGCGAAGGCTGAAGAGGTCCGACAGACCCTGCTTGGCCTGCAGAAAGAATATGTCATCAAGCTTGGCGATGGCGTCATCGCCACCAGGACCGAGGCAGGAAAGGTCAAGCTGAACCAGCTTATGAACACCACTGCTACTGGCGCGGTTTCCGGCAGCTTCTGGGGGTTGCTGATCGGGGTTCTGTTCCTCAACCCGCTTATAGGCGTGGCGGTCGGTACGGCTTCGGGTGCGCTTGGAGGCGCCTTGACCGATGTCGGCATAAACGACGCCTTCATGAAAGATCTGTCGGCAAGCATCGCGCCGGGCAATGCGGCACTGTTCCTGCTTATCCAGGAAATGACAGAAGACAGGGTTCTGAAGCAGATCGAAGGTTTCGGCGGCGTCGTCCTCAAGACCTCGCTCGACGAGACCAAGGAACAGGTGCTGCGCGACGCCCTCCAGCGCCATTCGGCCGAAGCCGGCTCGACGCCGCAGGCTTAGGCCCTGCCTCGCCGTTCCGGTCGGTCCCCTTCCAGGAGAAGTGCAGGATGTCCCCGACCGAAACCGCCATAGCCATCGTCATCGAGATGCTTTGCGGTGCAGCCGGGGCACTCGCTGTGCGATGGTGGTGGCCCAGCAAGAGATTCAGCAAGATCACAACCGTTCTAGCCGGCATGGTCGGCGGTTTTGCGCTGACCTTCCTAGCGGCGCGAATTCCCGGCGTTGGCCACTTGGTCGGTCATGTAGAGAATGCTGCCGATTCCGTCATGCACGGGATGGGTGGACTTACTCCTGCCGTCCTGGTCGGGGTCGGCGTGGCGGGTCTGCTGGGCGGCGCCATCCTGGCAGTGGTTCTCCGTCTGATCCCGAACCGCAGAAACGGTTAGGACGCAAGCTGGCTGCCCGTTTACCTAGTACCGGAACCAGCGGACATTCATTGCAAATCAGAATCTCCAGATCATTGGTACTATGAACACAGCCACGACAAAGAACCAGAGCAGCAGCGGCAGACCGAGCTTCCAGTAGTCACCAAAGGCGTAGCCGCCGGGACCCATGACCATCAGGTTCGTAGGGGTGGCAATCGGCGTCAGGAATGCGGCGGCCGCCGCCACGGCGGTGCTCATGAGCACCGGGCGGGGCGAAATACCCATGGCGGCTGCGGCAGCCACCCCGATTGGGATGACGATGAGGGCAGTCGCGGTATTGCTGATGAGCTGCCCCATTACCGCAGTCAGGACGAACAGGCCTGCGAGCAGAGCAATAGGGCCTGCGTCGCCGACGAGCGACACCAGATGCTCCGCCATTAGTTTCGCAGCGCCGGTCTCAACCATGGCGGTAGATAGCGGCATCATGGCGCCAACAAGGATCACCGTCGTCCAATCGATGGCCCGATAGGATTGCTCGACGCGCATGATTCCCGACAGGACAACCGCTCCGGCGGCAAGTAGGCCGGCTACCGCCGGTGGGACGATGCCAGTGGCGAGGAGCACAACCATGGCGATCAGAATAGCTACAGCTTGGCGGGCGCCCGGCCCCATCGGCACCGCCTGACGACGCACCAGCTCGGGCGAATTGACGACCAGGACATCCGGATCGGTGAGGTGGTGGTCGAGAGCTTTCCATGTTCCCTGCAAGAGCATCGTGTCACCGGCCTGCAACAGGATGCCTCCTGCATCTCGTGTTGCATTAGTGGCGGCAATCTCCTCACCGGCGCGCTGCACCGCAAGGACGATTAGGTCACCGCTCTCGGTGACCATGCCCGGAAAAACATTCTGTCCAATGAGGCCGGAGCGCGGAGGGATCACCACTTCGGCAAGGCCCGAACTTTGATTGAACAGGGTTTCCTCTCCCTGCCCGGAGACCGCCCCCTCACTGAATGCGAGATGTTTATCTGCGGCGAATGCGGCAGCGGACTCTGCGTCGCCACGCAATAGCAGGTGGTCCCCCTCGGCGATGACTGCCCTGCCCAATGGGCTGGCCGTTTCACCCTCTTGAACGGCGACGAGCTGCAGATCCGGATAAGCGGCCAACTCGATCGCAGACGCAGGTCTGCCAATAAATGGCGAACTCATACGTACGCGCATCTGGTAGACACCGCTGGCAAGGCCGTATTGCTCGACGAGCGTCTTTGCATGACGGCTGAAGTCAGCAGGCATGGTTGCACCATTGCGCTCGGGCAGAAGTCGCTTCCCGAACAAAATTATGATCGCCATCGTTCCTGCCAGCAGTGGCAAGCCGACAAGCGCGAATTCGAAGAAGCCGAAGGCGCCCACACCAGCGTCGCTTGCCGCGTCCGAAGCCAAGACGTTCACCGGCGACCCGGTGAGGGCCAGCTTCGAGCCGGCGTGGGCGGAAAAAACCAGCGGCAGGAGCAACTGCGCCGAATTTCGCTTTAAGCGGACAGCGATAACGACCACCACCGGCAGGAGTGCCGCGACGGCGCCATTGACGCTGATCAGTGCTGTAAGGAGCGCGACCATGCTCATCGTTAGCAGCAGCAGGCGAGTGCGGCTCTCTTCGCCCGCACCACGGATCAGAAGCTGCCCAGCCCAGGCCGTGACGCCTGTCACCTCCAGACCTCCGCTGACGATGAAAAGAGAAGCGATGAAGATCACGGCGGGATCACCGAAGCCGCCGAGGGCCTGATCAATCGTCAGAACGCCGGTCGCCCACAATGCGGTCGCTGTCGCCATCGCGACAACGACGACAGGTAGCTTGTTCCAGACAAACAGGACGATGACGACCGCGATGATAGTGGCAGTGTATGCTATGGGGCTCAATCGCTAAATTCCTCACGGTTGCCACCGGGCCGCGGCATGACGCTAGTCTTCCAGCGTTGCCATAAGCACGCCGAGGCGGCAGCCCTTCTCGTATTCTGCGAGGTTCACATACTCCTTGATGGTATGGATCTCTGCCTGGCCTGCACCAATGGTAACGGTTGGGATGCCATGCTTGTCGAGCCAATTGGCATCCAGCCCACCATTGGAGAAGAGAAGATTAGGCTCGATCCCAAGGGCCTCTAGCGCCTTGGTCGCACGCTTCACAACCGCCGCATCCTTCGCCAGTTCAAAAGGCGGGTAAGACGTCTTGTGGCTGAACTTCACCTTGGCCGTCTCGCCGTTGTGATCCTTCACATCAGCCTGCGCCTTGGCGAAGGCATCCTCATAGCCCTTGGCTATCTTTGTTGCGAAAGTGGCCTCGGAGCTGCGCGCCTCGCCTTTGATGAAAGCATAGTCGGTGACGACGTTAGTGGCATCGCCGGCCGGCTTGCCGTCCTTGCCGCCAAAGATGCCGACATTGCTGGTGCCCCGGCCATCGGGTTTCACGACCTTGCCGAACCAGCCCGCCTGACGTGCTTCCGTCAAGCCGATGGCTCCAACCAAGGTTGCCGATATGCCTTGCTCGGGCGCCACGCCGGCGTGGGACGCACGGCCCTCGATCTCGACCTCCCAATTTTCCTGCCCAACCGCTCCGATGATCAGGTCGGACGCGAGTTGGCCATCAACATTGACGCACATGACCGGTCCGCCGAGATCGGCGGGATTCAATTCGCGCGCACCGTGAAGCCCGCTCTCCTCCCGTACCGTGAAAAGCAGTGTGATCGGCGGATGGGGGAGTTTGTGCTTGATGAGCGTTTCGGCAAGCACAACCAGAAGTGCGACACCGGTGCGGGCATCGCCTCCAAGCGCCGTCGTGCCGTCGGAGACAATGCGATCGCCTTCTTTTCGAGGTTTCGCCCCTGCACATAACGGGACCGTATCCAAGTGCGTGGAGAACAGCAGCTTTGGTCCGCTGCGCGTCCCCGGCAGGTCCACGATGAGATTGCCGGTTTCGGTCGGCAATGGGATCCGCGTGTTGGCGTCATCGAAGCGTATTGCCGAAGGCGGCACTCCAATAGCCTTAAGCGCGTCACTGACCGCAGCAGCGATATTGGCTTCGTGCCCGGTGACACCTTCCACCGACAGAAATCGCATCAGATGCTCTTCTGCGGCGGCGACATCGAGAGGAATAGCGGGCTTGGTCATGGGTCCATCCTTGTAATTTGGGTACCGGGTCGCTTCGGGCTCACTCGGGCCCGTCATAGCCCCCAAGGCAGGCCGAGCATTTACCAGACCGCGAAGAGAGCCGTCCACACCACGAATATCCACACGACATAGGGAAGCATCAGGGACACGATAGTACCGACGCCTGCCGATTTGTCGTATTTCGCGGCGAAGCCCACGACGAGCGCGAAATACGCATTGAGCGGCGTGATCGCATTCATCGGGGAATCGCCGACGCGGTACGCTGCCAGAACTGCCTCGGGCTCGACACCCAGCTTCATCAAAAGCGGCACGAAGACCGGCGCGAAAATCGCCCACTTGGCGATTGCTCCGGTGAGCAGCAGATCGATGATCGCGACCACGACTATGAAGCCGATCAGTAGCGGCAGTGCGCCGATGTTGGCCGCCTGCAGGACACCGGAGAGGCTGAGCGCCATGACGGTGCCGATGTTGGTATAGGTGAAATAAGCGACGAACTGGCTCAGCACAAAAAACAGGAAGATGGTGCCACCCATATTCTTGATCGACTTCTCGATCGCTCCGATCACCTCCGTCAGGGTGCGCAGGGTTCCGGCGCCGATGCCGTACGCCCAACCCGTCACCAGAAACATGAGGACGATAAGAGTAATGAGGCCGCCCATGAACGGCGAGTTGCCGATCAGTTCGCCGGTGGTTGGGTTACGCAGCGGGCCCCATGACGGGATCGTCAGCAAGCAGAAGACCACCACGAGGCCAAGCAGTCCGAAGCCGGCGAAACGCAGGCCGCGCGACTCCTGCTCGCCTAGCATGGCGCCCTGGTCCGTCGTGGTACCCTCGGCTGCGTCCTTGGGATTGTAGGCTCCGAGCCGCGGTTCGATGATGCGGTCGGATATGAATGCGATGATCAACGTCAGAAACAATACCGACGCAAAGGAGAACCAGAGGTTGGACGCCAGGCCGATCGATCTGGTGGGATCGACGAGATGAGCCGCGTCATTGGTGAACTCGACCAGAACCGTGTCGAGCGGCTTTATCAGCATGTTGACGGTGAAGGCGGCGGCTACTGCAGCAAAACCTAGCGCCAAGCCGGCCAAGGGATGCCTCCCCACAGCAAGATAGGCGATGCCTGCGAGAGGGATCAGGACAAGGTAGCCTGCATCAGCAGCAATGCTGGCCAGTATGCCTAAGAAGGCCAAGATGTATGTCAGCGCCCAGTGCGGCGACACAATGACGAGCTTGTGAATCAGTGCAGTGACAAGGCCCGACTCCTCGGCGACGCCAGCACCGATCATCGCGGCGATCATGAGACCCACGGCGGTAAACGCCATGAAGTTGGGAACGAGCGACTCGTACATAAAGCGAATACCGTCCGCGTTGAGAAGGCTTCGGATCTCCGTACTGGCAATCTCGATTTCGTGGGTATCCGCATTGATGCGCTCGAAGCTGACGGAAGCTCCGAATGCCCCCAAAAGGGCCGATAGCACGATGACTATGGCAATCAGGATCAGGAAAATGACGACCGGATGAGGAACCATGTTCCCCACTTTTTCGACGCCGTCGAGAAACCTTTGCATTGCGGTTTTTGAAGCCGCATTCGCAGTGGACATCTCTGCCTTCCTCTCTGCTGGGGCCCGATGCGCCCGGGCCACTCAGTGTAAATCTCAGATCAAATGGCTCTTGAGCTTATTCCTTTGCAGCAAAAAGTCATGAGCGTAGAATCCAAAGCGTTGGCTGCGTGTCCCGAATTTGGACAACCTTTCATCTCGATTGCCTGCTAACAGAAAGTCAAAGATTGGGACGATCAGCGCAAATTCGGCCGGACCGGCAGTCTCCTTCATTGTAGTTCGGGCGTTGCCTCTGCCGTTCGAGGCGACACGCGCTCGGTGATCTTTTGCACGAGGGCGTAAATCGCGGGCGTGATCAGCAGGCCGATTGTGGTGGCCGCAACCATGCCTCCAAGGATGGTGACGCCAACGGCTTGCCGGGCTCCCGCCCCTGCGCCTGTAGAAACGGCCAGCGGTATGATGCCCAGGATGAAAGATACCGCCGTCATCATGACGGCTCTGAACCGTTGCTCCGCCCCGGTTCGCGCAGCCAGTTCGATCTCCATGCCCTCCTCCCGCCTTTCCTTCGCGAATTCGACGATCAGGATGGCGTTCTTGGCCGCAAGGCCGATCAGAAGAACGATGGCGATCTGGACATATAGGCTGTTCTGGAGGCCGAAGATCTTCAAGGCCGCCACCGCGCCGAAGAGCGCGGCTCCGAGCGAAAGCAGGACGACCATGGGCAGAGACCAGCTTTCGTATTGCGCCACTAGAAAAAGATAGGCGAACAGAAACGCGAGAGCGAAAACGAGGGTTTCTTCGCCGCTGCTACTTTGCTCCTGGAAGGAAAGGCCGGACCATTCGTAGGAGAAGCCGTCGGGCAGCACCTCGCTGGCAGCATTCGCCATCGCACTCATGGCCGCGCCACTGCTGCCGCCGGGGGCAGCAACCGCGTTGACCGGTGCGGAAACCGACAGATTGTAGCGAGAGATAGTGAACGGTGCGAGCACGGTGGTAAGCGACACCACGCTTCTCAACGGAACCATCGCGCCACTTCTGCCGCGCACATGCAGGTTCAAGATGTCTTCGGTATGCGCACGATAATCCGAATCTGCCTGTAGATTGACCTGAAACACGCGCCCGTTAAGCGTGAAATCGTTCACGTAGCGTGAACCGAAATTGGCGCCGATCGTCGAATAGATATCGGAAACGCTTAGTCCCAATGCCTCGGCCTGCGAACGATCGACATCCACATAGACCTGCGGAACGTCGGCATTGAAGGGGCTCGCCGCGCCAGCCAGTTCCGGCAAATGGTTGAACGCCCCCAGCAGCGCCCGAAGGGTTTGGGCGACGTCTTCGGGCGACTGCCCCCGAAGCGCCTGAAGACGGAAATCCAGGCCGCCGACAGCACCGATTCCGGAAATCGCGGGAGGTGCGAACACCGCCACATTGGCTCCAGGAATGCTTGCGAACTGGGCCCGTAGGACAGCAAGGATACTGTTCAGCTGCAGCTCATGCGAGCGACGGTCGGCCCACGGTGAAAGCGCCGCGATCACCATACCACCGTTCGACGTCGCGGTGCCTTGCAGCATGCTGAAACCGGCGACGGTTATGACGTCTTGAACGCCGTTCGTCTCCTGCAACATCTGGCGGACATTTTCCACCGCGGCGGCGGTTCGGTCCAGTGAAGCGGCATTCGGAAGCTGAATATCGACAAACAGCGCCCCCTGATCTTCATCGGGAAGAAAGGTCGCGGGCAGGCTGACGAAGAGAAAATATGCACCGATGAAACAAAGGGCGAGCGCGGCGACGGGTATCTGCCAGCGACGCACCAGGAATCCGACAAGCCGCCCGTACGCCAGTCGCGTCCTTTCCATGAACGCCGCAAACCAGGCCAGCGGGCCCCTTTTATGCTGTCCCGCCTCGCGTCTCAGCAGCACGGTGGCAAGGGCAGGACTGAGCGTCAAGCCGACAAAGGACGAGAATATGAGCGCCGACGACAAGGTGACGGCAAACTGGCGATAGAGCTGGCCGCTTATGCCTGCGAGAAAAGCCGTGGGCGTCACGACCGCCAGCAAGACCAGCGTGGTGGAGATGATGGGGCCGGTGATCTGCCCCATGGCGCGGCGCGTGGCTTCGGCGACGCCTATGTCGGGATTGTCGTCGAGTACATGCTTGACGTTCTCGACGACCAGAATCGCGTCGTCGACCACGAGCCCGATCGCCAGGACCAGCGCCAGGAGCGAGATCATGTTGAGCGAATAGCCGACCGCGAGCAGAACGGCGACTGCGCCGAGCATCGAGACTGGAATGGCGAGCGCCGATACAAGCGTGGCGCGCCAGTCCTGCAGGAAAATGAATGTCACCGCCAGGACGACGAGGAAGGCCTCGACCAGGGTTCTGGCCGTCATGCCGATGCTTGCCTCGACAAATCGTGTGGCATCGTAGACGACGTGATATTGCAACCCCGTGGGGAAGCTGGCCGACAGACGCTGCAGTTCGTTCTGCACGGCTGTCGCTGTCTGGATGGCATTCGCGCCGGGCGCCTGATTGATCTGCATCATGGCCGTCTCGTGACCGGCAAAGCGGGCGCTCGAGGCATAGCTGCGCGCGCCCAGTTCAAGACGGGCGATATCGCGAAGGAAGACCTTTGCACCTGCCGATCCCGTACGCACGACGATATTGCCGAATTCCGTCACGTCCCGCAGCCGGCCTTGCGCAACCAGCGTCATTTGCAGTTCGCCGCGTTGCTGCTGCGGTGGCGCTCCGACCTGTCCAAGGGTCGCTTGAATGTTCTGGCGCTGTATCGCGATGGCAACGTCGTCAGCGGTCAGCGCGAGCGCCGCCATCCGCTCCGGATCAAGCCATACGCGCATCGAAAATTCGGATGCGCCAACGACGGAAGCTTCGCCGACGCCTGCGACGCGTGCGATGGCATCGGAAATCGTCGTCGAGACGAAGTTCGTGACTTCAAGCGCGTCGATACTGTCATCGGGAGAAAAGAACGCGATTCCCAGAATGAAGTCAGGCGAGCGGGAACGGACAGAGACGCCCTGCTGCGCGACCGCGGCAGGCAGGCGGGAAATGGCAAGCTGAGCACGGTTCTGCACATTGATCTGGGCCTGTTCGGGATCGGTGCCCACTTCGAAAGTGACCGAAAGAGAATACTGGCCCGCATTCGAACTCGTGGATGACATGTAGATCATGTTGTCCACGCCATTGATGGCCGTTTCCAACGGTCCGCCTACCACGTCCGCGATGATGTCCGCGCTCGCGCCGGGATAGGATGCGGAGACCGTAACTGTCGGGGGAGTGATCTGCGGATATTGCTGGATGGGCAATGAGAAGACCGCAATCGCCCCAGCGATCGCGATGATGATCGAAATGACGATGGCCAATCTCGTCCGGGAAATGAACAGGTTCGAGATCATTCTGCGTTACCGGATTGACTCGGCGTGACGTGCTGTCCGTCCTCGATCCGTTGAAGACCTTCGACGACGATGGTTTCGCCACCTTCCAGGCCCTTGGTAACCGACCACCTATTGTCGATTCGTACCCCCGTCTGGACGTCACGACGCGATACGGTGTCGTCGGAGTTCAGGACGTACACGAACTTTCCCTGACGATCCTGCGAGATCGAGGACATGGGGACAAAAGGCAGGTCTCCCGCAGCCTCGTCCAAAAGCCTGAGGGTAACGAACTGGCCGGGCACCAGAATATGATCGGGATTGGGAAAACGAGCGCGGACGGCAATGGTGCCGGTCTGGGGGTCGACCTCGTTATCGACAAACTGGATGGTGCCGCGCTCGCCGTATTCCATGCCGTTGGCAAGGGTTAGGGTCAATTTGAACGCATTTGGATCGATCGCGTGTCCGCCCGCCTGCTTTTGGCGGATCCCCACCAAAAGGCGGTCAGGGACCGAAAAGACGACGCGCGTCGGATCGAGTTGCACGATGCGCGCGAGCGAACCTGAACCGGGGCCGACCAGATTGCCTTTCGTGGCCAGGGACCGGCCGATCATACCGGAGATAGGCGCATAGACTTGGGTGTACGAGAGGTTGAGCCGTGCGTTGCTCAACACCGCCTCGGCGTTCTGAATGTCGGCATTCGCCATGTCGAACGCGGCTTGTGCGTCATCCAGAGCGGCCTGCGACGCGGTATTGCGGCTAGCGAGCGTTCTGGTTCTCGTCAGGGCTTGCTGCGCTGCATCCCGCGAGGCCACGGCACGCGATAATTGAGCCTCGGCGGATGCTGCGGCCGCCTGCATTTGATGGGGCTCGATTTCGAACAGCAAATCTCCTGCCTCCACAGCCTGGCCCTCCTCAAATAGGACCGCCTTCAGAAACCCGGAAACCCTCGCCTGGATATCGACGGCCTCAATGGCCTCGACCTGACCGTTGAATGCCAGTGCCGCCGCTGCGCCAGCCATATCGACCATTTCTACCGCGACCGCGGGAGAAGGTTGAGCCTGCCGATCCGACTGTGCCGACGCCGCGTTCGGAAACGTCGCAGTCAAGACAAACGCGGTGCATGTCGCAAGACAAAAGCCAGAGATGAGAAATCTTTCCATACTCATACTATTGCCTTCTTCCATTTGGCATACATCATTTTTTTGATTTTCGTATACTCAGCGACATTGCGACATATGCTGCTCCAGCGATTATCAATGCGGACCCAGCAATAGACCCAGGTAAAAATGTTATCGTATGAGGCATTTTCAGTATGATCGCTACACTAGCAAATATTGATATTGCACCTGAAATAGCGAACCAATACCAACCACTGATGTTCCTAACCTTGAATGACAGGATGAATTGAAGAAACCCGTGTACAAAAAATACGATTGCTATCAATAACGTAACCGCCAAGGCACCCTTCAACGGATTGAAGAAAACCATTATTCCCCCAATGAGTTCGAGCACCCCGGTCAGCTCCTGCCAGACAAATCCTGCCCAGCTCTTAACCGCCAACGACTGGAAAATCTTGAAAGTGCCGATGCCCATGAGAACGACCCCCAAGACGACACTGGAGGCATACGTTGAGATATTCGGAACCAAGATGGAAAACACGCCACCGGCTAGAAGAACGAGACCAAGAACGAAAAAAATCTTCCATTTTTTTTGTTCGTATTCTAAACGATATCTGGGCGTGTCATTCAATTCCATTGACTGTCTTTATCATAGAATGACCCCTCAGTTCGTCCATTGGGCATAGTAAATTCTGCTTACTTTCGCAGCAACGGATCGAACGCGCCGCATCTTGAATGGCGGACGAACCCTTGACCAGCGCGTTGTCAACGTGAGCGTCGTTGAGTTGATTGCGTTCAAATGCTGTCTCGGACAATTGCTGTCTGGCAGCATTTTACGGCGTCAGTTGCATGAAGAAATCGGCGAGAAATCCAGCAATTGTGCTATACGTCTCTTTCTTGATCGAATGGCGCCGGTATCTAGATTGAAGTTTGTAACCCTCATTTGGAAATGTCCGGCAATTCGAGGTACCGGGCGCCGCCTGTTATTAGGGAATACGACCAGGACTTGCTAGCCGAGGACTGCTTGGCTCACCACTCGGTCAGCAGGTTGTGCGGTCTCTCAAAGACCTGGAAAGCCGTCGACATTTCCGCGGCTTGGCGTCACGGGCAAACAACTAACCCGGGCAGCCACCGGTTGCTGCGATCGGCGTCTTGCCGTCCGGACAAAGCCACGACGGTTGTATGCCCTGGTTTTGCATTTGGCTCGGATCGACGAAACAGGCACGCACTGGATCGGAAGGTTCACCTGCGGTTGGAACCACCTCCACGGGAACACCACCCCTTGCGCGACATTGTTCGCCGGTCATCTTGCCGATCAGCACCGAGTTGTCGGCAAAACACGGCAGCGCCCAAACCGAACAGCCAAGTGCGATACCTGCCACCCTAGCTGCCGTCTGAAATGGAAGCTTTCGCTTTAGGATGGACATGATATCCGGCCAATTGAGGTGCGGATCGAAGACGTGGCTTTTGGTCATTGATGCGGACCTCTAAGAGGAAGTCGCTGCTAACCTGATTGCATCATTCCGTTGCCGTCAGTGCAGCAAAGCTATTGCGAAAACCTGCGGCAGGTAAAGGCAGTTGGATCGGCTTGTTGTCGTCAGAATAGATGACGACCTGTCCTGCCTGCACCTGCTCGAGTGCCTTGATGAGCGCTGCAGGTGCGTCGGCCTCGACCAGGCAACCCTGCGCGGTGCACCGGCTGATCAGAAAATCTCCGGAATAATCGCCGAGCTTCACGGTAACGCCCTTCTGGATGGAAAGGCCGAGCGGCACCGCCATCTGCAGCCGGGCACTCGAACCTGTGCTCGTCCTGGCGACGGCAATGACGAGCGCCGTCTGGTTGCCGACGGTTGCCCGCACGATCACTTGGCAATTCGGCTTGGCGATCTGCTCGACGCATTCGGTCTTCCATTCACCGGTATCGGCAGCGGCTTTTCGCGCCGGTACCTTGCTCGCCGGCTCTGCGGCCACGTTAGGCACCGCGCGAGAGTCAGACGGAGCTTTGTCGGGAAGACCCACCTCCGCATCGGGCACGATCGGCTGAACAATGGAATCCATCTTAGGCCCGTTCTGCGCATAGGCGCCCGAAACACCTATGGCGAGCGCGCCGGATAGCAGCGCAACGGCTGTATAATACCTCATAGTTCCACCCCCAGTTGGATCAGACCCCACATCTCTTTACTTTAACGCCTCCAAATAGAAAACTGTGCAGGAGAACAGCGCCCGGATAGTCCGGCTGCGCATTTCTTGGAGGGGCACATGCATCCGAGTTTAACCAGGCTGGCAGGCCCGATCTTCTTTGTCGGAACCTGGATTGGTATCGAACCGGCCGCGGCACTGGAGCCTGCACCCCAGGCCTACGTCAACCAACTCGACCAGACCGGGTTCGGCACGCAGCCGCAGCTTGGCGGGGACGGATCCGTTTACGTCGATCAATTGTCCCCGCTTGCCCGTCCCATGGCGCAAAGGAAAAAATCAGTCTCTCATCGCGAGGATCACTGGCCGGCGGTTGAGAAACAGAAAATTCCAGACGTTGGATCTGGCGTATCACTGGCCTTGTCTCCTGCAAAGCGCGACGATCATCTTCCGAATGTTGGTCGTGGAGTTGTTCGCTAGAGGTTATGTTATTTATACCAAAGAATACTTTGTCTACGGTGCTATAACCGTTTACCAAATAAAACTTTGCTTATGAATTCAACTTTATAGGTCTTGCAAGCGAAAGCATAACCCCCTATGCATAGCCTGGGGCTAGGGGATGCAGCAGCCTCACTTATGTGAGAGCTGCCGCGTTGGGGATATGTTTGATTTCAAAACCACGTTTGCGTGTGTGGCGGCGCTGGCGCTTGTCGGCTGCCAGACGGGACAGCGGCTTCCGACGCCGCCAGCACATCTGGAATCGCCTACCAAGACCACATCCAAGGTCGAGCGACTTCCGGCCCCCGCGGTTCCTGTCGACGTAGCGATCTACGATTTCCCGGATCTTACCGGGCAGGCAAAGCCAAATGAGAATTTCGCGGAGTACAGCCGTGCGGTGACGCAGGGCGGCGCCAACATCCTCGTCGACGTGCTGAAGTCGACAGGCAACGGTCAATGGTTTCGCGTTGTTGAGCGATCCGGCCTCAAGAACTTGGTCCAGGAACGCACACTCATCGAAAACACGCAGCGAGCCTACAGCCCGAAGTCGCCAAACCTGCCGCCGGTGCGCTTCGCCGGACTTATCCTGGAAGGCGGCATCGTCGGTTATGACGCCAACGAACGGACGGGGGGAGCCGGTGCGCGCTATCTGGGCATCGGCGGCGACGTAACCTACCGGTCCGACCTTGTCACGGTGGCGCTGCGCGCGGTCAGCGTCCAGAACGGCGAGGTGCTCGTGTCCACCACGACGTCGAAGCAGATTTATTCCTACATGACGCGCGGCGGCGCCTATAAATTCGCCGCACCAGAGGAGTTGCTGGAGATCGAGCTGGGCATCTCCTACAACGACCCGGGTCACCTAGCCGTGCGGGAAGCAATGGAGCTGGCGGTCTACTCGCTGATTGTCGAAGGCGTCCGGAATGGTCTCTGGAAGCTTCGCGACCCCGGCCAGACGCCTACTCTCCTGAATGATTTCACCGAAAACTACGTAAACAAGAATCAGCCTAGAGTCTGATTCACAGTTATTCTCGTATGTTTTTCGGATTTAATACGAATAATTCCTAGTAAATTGTGACGAGTACATGACGATAGACTCTCAATGAGTCGCGTCGTGATGTTATCTTTATACGCGATCTTCAAAATTAACGATTTCAATTTACTAAGTAAAAAATTGTTAATCGTTTTTGCTTGCGCAATATCAAATTCCGATGGTAGTTAAATAAGTATGACCCGGAGCGACCGCACCGGGGGTGGGGTGTCGCCAGCGACATCTTGGGGCTTTGCGGTTTCGTTTTTTAAACGGGAGCATCATCATGCTACGATCGAGAATCTATGCCGGCCTTATGGCCAGCGCCGCCATCGCGCCGCTTGCAGGGGTCGCCTATGCTGGCAACTTCGGTTTTATCAGCCAGCTTGACGACAGCAATCTGGCCTACCTGATCCAGAGCGGGTCGAACCAGGGCTTCATCTACCAGCACGGCAACGGCAACGTTTTCGCGCCGGCAACCGGTGGTTCCTCTCCAGGCCTTGCCCAGGAAGGCACCAACTCGCTAGGCGTCGAGCAGCTCGGCAACGGCAACTTCATCGGCGGCATCTTCCACCAGTTCGACAACAATGTCGGCGGCATCGCGCAGTTCGGCGAGAAGAACGTCGTCGACAAATTCCTGCAGACTGGCCAGAACCGCGCGGCGATCTTCCAAGGCGGTTACGGCAACGTTGCGCAGAACGAGCAGACCGGTACCGGGAACGACGCGGGCATCATCCAGCTGAATGCGACGCCCGGCGACTATTTCTCCGGCAACTTCGCCTTCAGCACGCAGATCGAAAGCGCACACAATCATACCAACAACTCCTTCTCTGGCATCCTTCAGGGTGGTTCCGGGAACGCGGCGACTGTGCTCCAGAAGGGCCAGGACGGCTCGGTCGCAACGATCGCCCAGGGTGGGACCGGCAATTTCGCGGCGACCAGCCAGACTGTCGACTTCTACGATCCGCTCGGTGCCGGCGTCGTGGATCTCTACGACATGGGCCTCGAAAACGAAGCAGGCACGCTTCAGGTCGGCACCGGCAACGTCGCCATCAACAACCAGGATTCGAGCACCAGCGGCGCAGCGGCGATCATCCAGTACGGCGTCGGCAACGACGGCTACAACCTCTATACCGGCGGCACCGACTACGAGGCGGCGATCGCCCAGTTCGGCGACGACAACACCGCAACCAATCTCAGCCGCGACGGGGGCCACATGGGCACCGGCAACAAGGCCGGAATCCTGCAGATTGGTGATGGCAACAACGCACTGAACAATTCGCGCGACGGCTTTGGAGATGTCGCAGCCATCGTTCAGGGCGGCACCGGCAACACCGCCATCAACAGCCAGCAGGGTGCGTTGAACGACGTCACCACGCTAGGCGGAACGACCGGCGCGACGGCCGTGATCGTCCAGGGCGGCACGGGCAACTTCGGCACAAACGCTCAGGCTGCACAGGTCACCGGCGGCAGCAACGACGCCGGCATCCTTCAGTTGGGCACCGGCAATATCGCCAGTAACCTGCAGGACGGCGGCATAAACAACGCGGCCGGCATCGTGCAGGGCGGCTCGGGCAACTTCGGCTCTAACACGCAGACCGGCGGCTCGGATGCCACCGCGCTGATCGTGCAGGGCGGCGTCGGCAACATCGGCGCCAACGTCCAGAACGATGTCGACCCGACCTCGGCGACGATCGTCCAGCTCGGCTCGGGCAACAACGGCCTGAACAACCAGGACAGAGTCGACCATTCGAATGCTGCAATCGTCCAGGGTGGCGTGTCGAACACGGCGGTCAACAACCAGCTCGTTCACACGGCAACCGGCACCGACATCCGGGGGAATACCCTGAACGCGCTTATCGCGCAGGGCGGCACAGGCAACCTTGCCGGAAACACCCAGTATGGCGCGAACAACAACGCCGGCATCGCACAGTTTGGTGACACCAACGTCGCTGGTAACAGCCAGGTTGGAGCCGACCTGAACGCTGGCATCGTCCAGGGTGGTGTGTCCAACCTGGCGACCAATACGCAGAATGCCGGCAACTCGAATGCCCTTATCCTGCAGGGCGGCACGACCAATATTGCCGCGAACAATCAGGCTGCCGGGAATTCGAATGCCTTCATCCTGCAGGGTGGCACCTCCAACGTCGGAGCCAACGATCAGACCGGCGTCAATCTTGAGGCCGCGATCGTACAGCTCGGCGGAACCAACCTGGCTACGAACACGCAGAACAGCGCGGACTCGTCGGCTCTGATCGGTCAGTTCGGCAACGGCAACATCGCCGGCAACACGCAGACCACGACCGTCAGCGAGGCCGCGATCCTGCAGTTCGGCGATGGCAACCTCGCCGGCAACTCGCAGACCATGGGCGGCGACGCCGACCCTGATTACCTGCCCAACCAGGCGGGCATCCTCCAGGGCGGCAACGGCAACACTGCCTTCAACACCCAGCAGGATGGC
>JAEYTV010000130.1 GCA_023433855.1 Pseudomonadota bacterium
AAACTCGGACGCTGGCCGCCCGGCAGAATGACGTCCACCATGGCCGGAAACTCTCCGGAAAGCAGGGCAAGGCACGCCGCCTTGCTTGCCGCAGCCGCACAGGTGCCCGTGGTCCAGCCCCGACGCAGGTTCTTGCTATCTGGTTCCTTGGCCGCTTTCATGGCTGCTTCTATATCCCGACCGAGGCCCAGCGTCACCGGTCAAAGGTCCGCACATGCCTGAAGTAACATTGAACACCATCGAAGCGATCGTCGCCGCTCCTGAATTTCAAAAGGGCCACGTATGGCTGGCGGGTGCCGGCCCCGGACATCCGCGCTACCTGACGCTGGAAGTGGCCGACGCGCTGGCTCGGGCGGACGTTATCGTCCACGATGCACTCGTCTCCGACGGCGTGCTGTCGCTCGCTAAGACAGCGGAGCTGATCTTCGTCGGCAAGCGCGGCGGCAGACCTTCGGTGGCGCAGGACGACATCACCACCAAGCTCATCGAGCTCGCAAAGGCCGGCAACAGGGTGCTACGGCTGAAGGGTGGCGATCCCTTTGTCTTCGGCCGCGGCGGCGAGGAGGCGGAAGCGCTGGTCAAGGAGAACATCCCCTTCCGTGTCCTGCCGGGCATGACCTCGGCGCTGGTGGCACTGGCCGCGGCGAATATTCCCGCCACCATGCGCGGCATCAGCCGCTCCATCACGCTGGCGACAGGCCACGCGGCCGGTACGCCCGGAGATCTGGATTGGAAGGCATTCGCGAGGACCGGTGAACCCATCGTCATCTATATGGGCGTGAGCACCATCGGTTCGATCGCCAGGCTGCTGATCGACGGCGGCCGCTCGCCGGACACCCCGGTCGCTGTGCTGATGTCGGCCACAACGCCGGAGGAGCGCACCATGACGGCAACGCTGGCCACGGTAGAGGCGGAAGTGCAGCGGCAGAATTTCGCTGCACCCGCCCTGATCGTCATCGGCGGGATCGTCTCGATGCGGGCCGTGCTGTCGGGTCACGCGCGATGACGGCACGCGCGATCATCATCGGTGCGCCCCGTTCGGGCTCGGGCAAGACCAGCGTCACCATTGGCCTGCTCCGCGCCTTCGCCCGCCGCGGCATTAAGGTTCGCGGCATCAAGACGGGGCCAGACTATATCGATCCCGGCTTCCATCAGGCCGCGACCCATCTCCCCGGCCTCAATCTCGACAGCTGGGCTATGGGGCCCGACCTCTTGAGACACTTGGCGCGAGCGCAGGCCGAAGATGCCGAACTCATCCTGATCGAAAGCGCCATGGGCCTGTTCGACGGCATCGTCACCGAGGCGAACCGGTCAGGCGCAGCCTCCGATCTGGCGCGGCTGTTCGGCGTGCCGGTCCTGCTGGTGCTTGATGTTTCCGGCCAATCCCAGACGGCGGCGGCGGTTGCCTGCGGGTTCATGCACTACGATCCCGGCGTGAGGATCGCCGCCTGCATCCTGAACCGTGCTGGCAGCGAACGGCACAAGAGACTCTCGGGGGACGCGATCGAGAGGATCGGCTTGCCTGTCGTCGGCACGATCCTGCGCGACCCGACGCTGATCCTGCCCGAGCGGCATCTCGGCCTGGTCCAGGCAAGCGAACATCCTGAACTGGACGCACATATCGGGCGGCTGGCAGACGCCATGGAGCGATCGCTTGACCTCGACGCCATCTTCGCGGCGGCAGAACCGTTCAACATCCCCGCAGGCTCGCCCGCAAAGGCGTTGCCACCGCCCGGCCAGCGGATTGCGTTGGCACACGACGCGGCCTTCACCTTCCTCTATCCCCACATCCGGCGCGAATGGCAGAGCATGGGTGCCGAGATCATTCCCTTCTCGCCGCTTGCCGACGAGCCGCCACCCGCTGATTGCGATGTCTGCTGGCTGCCGGGCGGGTATCCGGAGCTGCACCCGGGAAGGCTCGCCGCGGCGGAAACGTTCAAGCAGGGCATCAAGCGCTTCTCTGAAACCAAACCGGTTCACGGCGAATGCGGCGGCTACATGGTGCTTGGCGAGACCTTGGAAGATGCCGAAGGGGTTACGCATGCCATGACCGGCCTCCTCTCCCATCGCACCAGCTTCGCCAAACGCAAGATGAATCTCGGTTACAGGCAGGCACGGCTGCTCGCCTCCAGCGGGATCGGCAACATAGGTGACCTGATCCGCGGTCACGAGTTTCATTATGCGCGCGTCATCGAGCCCGGATCCGACCAGCCGCTGGCAATCCTTTCAGACGGGCTCGGAACAGAAATTGGCCCGTCAGGCGGTTTCCGGGGTTACGTAACCGGAACATTTTTCCACGCGATCGCCCCCGTTTGACGACTTGGATTTTCCCTGCGAGCCGGGAGAGACGTGTAAAAAGAGCTTGCGGATGCAGTCGCAGTGGGGTCACTTTATGTCGCACAGGACGCAGCTTCGGACAGGCTTAGGCCCCTTAATCGTCGCCAAGACATCATAAAGGTATCGCTCGGGCCAAAACAACCAAGCAAACCGTAGCGGGCAGGAAAGGACAGAACCGGCAGCAACCGGAACATCCCCGGAATTGATAAGGGAGCGGCAAGCATTGGCTGAGGAAACCGCTGGTCGTCCTTCCCTATTTCACATCAATGTCTAACGATAAAAGGAACAGGGGAATGAACGATTTCACAAAATATCTCGCTCGCCGCGTCACCACGGGCGGTATGGGTCGGCGCGAATTCTTAGGGCGCGCTATGGCTGCCGGAATGACGCTTACCGCCGCCACTCATCTTTTTGCGACAAGTGCTTCCGCGCAGGCCCCCAAGAAGGGCGGCAATCTCAAGCTGGGCCTCGAAGGCGGCGCCGCAACCGACTCCATCGATCCAGCCAAGGCCACGTCGCAAGTCATGTTCGCTGCGGTGCGCACCTGGGGCGACACCCTGGTGGAGACCGATCCGGAGACGCGCGCTCCTGTTCCCTCGCTTGCCGAATCCTGGGAGCCTTCCCCGGATGCCAGGATCTGGACCTTCAAGATCCGCAAGGGCGTGCAGTTCCACGACGGCAAGGAAATGACCACCGACGACGTGGTCGCAACGTTGAAGCGCCATAGCGACGACAAGACCCAATCGGGCGCTGCGGGGATGATGAAGTCGATCACGACGATCGAAAACAAGGACGGCGACCTGGTCGTGACCCTTGATGCCGGCAATGCCGATCTGCCGGCAATCTTCACCGACTACCACCTGGTGATCCAACCAAACGGTGGCGTCGACAATCCGACGGCGGGCATAGGCACGGGCGCCTACAAGGTGAAGAGCTTCGAGCCCGGCGTTCGCATGACCTTCGAGAAGAACCCGAACGACTGGCGTTCAGACCGCGGCTTTGTGGACACGGTCGAAATCATCACCATGAACGATGCGACGGCTCGCATCGCCGCCCTTTCTTCCGGCCAGGTACAGTTCATCAACCGAGTTGACCCGAAAACCGTATCTCTCCTGACCCGCTCTCCGAACGTCCAGCTGCTGACGACGGCAGGCGGTGGCCATTACGTTTTCATCATGCACTGTGACAAGGCGCCGTTCGACAACCTCGACCTCAGGATGGCGCTGAAATATGCGATCGATCGTGAGGAACTGGTCAAGCGCATCCTCGGAGGTTATGGCAAGGTCGGCAACGACTTCCCCATCAACGATACCTATGCGCTCTTCCCCGAAGGCATCGAGCAACGGGCCTACGACCCGGACAAGGCAGCCTTCCACTACAAGAAATCGGGCCACAGCGGTCCCGTCCTTTTGCGCACCTCCGAGGTCGCATTCCCGGGCGCGGTCGATGCCTCCGTCCTCTTTCAGCAGAGCGCCAAGAAGGCCGGCATCGATATCGAGATCAAGCGGGAGCCGGGTGACGGCTACTGGTCGAACGTCTGGAACGTGCAGCCCTTCTCGGCTTCCTACTGGGGCAGCCGCGCCACCCAGGACCAGTTCTATTCCGGCGCCTACCTCTCGACCGCTGACTGGAATGATACGCGGTTCAAGAACGAGCGCTTCGACAAGCTCCTGATCTCCGCCCGGGGCGAACTCGACGAGGCGAAGCGCAAGGAGATGTACCGCGAGATGGCCCTGCTGGTGCGCGACGAGGGAGGTACCATCCTTCCAATGTTCAACGATTTCGTCAATGCCGCCACCAAGAAGGTCCAGGGCTATGTCAGCGACATCGGCAACGACATGTCAAACGGCTATGTCGCGACGCGCGTCTGGCTGGACGCCTGATCCGACACGGTCGTCTGCGCCTCGATGAGTTGCCGGATCGCGGAGCTTCCGCGGTCCCTTGTTTGTCTCCGAAACAGGATCGCGCCATGTCCAATCCAGCGCAGGCCGGTGAACCGCCGCGCCGCAGCCTGAGGGAGCGAGTTCCCCTGCCGTCACTCATCTTCGAGCGCTTTGTGCTGTCGCTCGTCTTGTTGTTTGCCGTATCCGTACTGATCTTCGCAGGGGTGGAAGCCCTGCCCGGTGACTTTGCCAGCACCTATCTGGGTCAGTCGGCAACGCCTCAGGCGGTCGCCAACATCCGAAGCGAACTGGGTCTCGATAGACCAGTCCTCACGCGTTATTTTTCCTGGCTTGGAGGAGTGGCTCAGGGCGATTTCGGCACATCCTGGGCGAGCCGGAACTCTGTCTCTGAACAGGTCGGCAACCGGCTCGGCAATTCCCTGTTTCTTGCCGGGTTCGCGGCAATCATCGCTGTGCCGCTGGCCGTTGGCCTTGGTATGCTTTCCGTCCATTTCCGGGATCGCATGCCTGACAAGATCATCAACGTGATCTCGCTTGCCGCCATCTCCTTGCCCGAGTTCTTCATTGGCTACCTGCTGATCCTCTATTTTGCGGTCAATTTCGGCGTCGCCACGTTTCCCGCGACCGTTTACGAGGGCATGGGCCTCCTTGACCGGCTCAAGGCCATCGCGCTTCCGACCGCAACTCTCGTCCTCGTTGTCCTCGCGCATATGATGCGTATGACACGTGCGGCGATTCTCTCTGTGATGTCCTCCGCCTACATGGAAACGGCGGAGCTGAAGGGCCTTTCCGGCTGGCGTGCGATCGTCAGGCATGCCGCCCCGAATGCGCTTGCGCCGATCATCAACGTCGTGGCCCTCAATCTGGCCTACCTCGTGGTAGGTGTCGTGGTGGTTGAGGTTGTCTTCGTTTATCCTGGCATGGGCCAATACATGGTAGATGCCGTGACGGTGCGCGATATGCCGGTGGTGCAGGCCTGCGGGCTGATCTTCGCAGCAGTCTATATCCTCCTGAACATGCTGGCGGATATTCTCGCGATTATCGCCAATCCCAGACTGAGGCATCCCCGATGAGGCTCAGGGAAATCCCCATCACGGCCTGGATCGGTATCTTGGGCATCCTGCTGGCCATCTTCTGCGCCATCTTCGCCCCATTCATCGCACCCTATGGCGAGACGGAAGTGGTCGGCGGGGTCTGGCAGCCGGCCGACTCCGATTTTTTCTTCGGCCTCGATAATCTTGGCCGCGACATCCTCTCCCGGTTGATCTATGGCGCGCGCACCACACTCTTCGTGGCCTTTGCGGCCACGCTCATATCGTTCTCGCTGGGCATTGTCTTGAGCTTTGTAGCGGCGGTTTCCGGCGGTTTCATCGATACCGCATTCTCCCGTTTCAACGACCTCATGATGTCGATCCCGACCCTCATCTTCGCCTTGGTCGTCCTTGCCGTTCTGCCGCAGCATCTGCTCATCCTGATCCTTGTGATGGCCGTCCTCGATTCTACGCGCGTCTACCGGCTCGGTAGGGCAGTAGCCCTCGACGTCGCCGTGATGGAATTCGTGGAGGCGGCGAAACTCCGTGGCGAAGGCAAGACCTGGATCATCTTCCGGGAGATCCTGCCTAATACCCTTTCTCCGCTGCTGGCGGAATTTGGCCTGCGCTTTGCTTTTGCGATCCTGTTCCTGTCCACCCTTTCCTTCCTCGGGCTCGGCGTTCAGCCTCCGGCGGCCGACTGGGGCGGCATGGTGAAGGACAACAAGGACGGCATCATCTTCGGCGTCTCGGCGGCGCTTGTGCCAGGCACGGCGATCGCGGCACTCGCCGTATCCGTGAACCTCGTGGTCGACTGGTTGTTGAAACGGACGTCAAGCCTGAAGGGGGGGCGGGGAGATGCCTGAACTCTTGTCGGTGTGGAACCTGCGAATCGAGGCTACCAGCTATCCTCCAGGCGAGCCGCCGAAGCGTATCACCATCGTCGACGGCGTCTCCTTCGATCTCCAGAGGGGCAGGGTCCTCGGCCTGATCGGCGAATCCGGCGCCGGCAAGTCGACGATCGGGCTTGCGGCACTGGCATACGGGCGCGGCGGTGCCGAGATCACCGGCGGCGAGGTCAATCTCGACGGCACCAATATTCTGGCGCTTGGCAAGGGCGGCATTCGAACGTTGCGCGGCGCGCGCGTCTGTTACGTTGCCCAATCGGCGGCGGCAGCCTTCAATCCGGCGCACCGGCTGGGGGACCAGGTGATCGAGGCATCGGTCAAACATGGGTTGATGACCAAACAGGAGGCACGCAAGCGGGCTCTCTACCTGTTCCAGGTGCTGGGGCTGCCCCAGCCGGAGAGCTTTGGAGACCGCTTTCCCCATCAGGTATCAGGCGGCCAGCTGCAACGCGCCATGACCGCCATGGCTCTTTGTTCGAACCCGGAGCTGATCGTATTCGACGAGCCGACCACCGCACTCGACGTGACCACCCAGATTGATGTTCTCGCAGCGATCAAGCACGCGATCGAAGAAACGGGAACCGCAGCGCTCTACATCACCCATGACCTTGCGGTGGTCGCCCAGATCTCAGACGACATCATGGTCCTCCGCAACGGGAAAATGGTGGAGTACGGGCCGGTACGGCAGATCATCGAGGCCCCAAGGCAGGATTACACCCGTGCGCTGGTGAATGTCCGTCAGGCAGCACGAGAGGAAGCGCCGGACCAGACCGTGGCTCTGCTCAAGGTCGACAATGTCAGCGCGCAGTACTCGAACGGCTTCAAGGTCCTCCACGGGGTTTCGCTGCATCTCTGCAAAGGCCAGACCCTTGCCGTGGTTGGCGAATCGGGGTCCGGCAAATCTACCCTGGCGCGGGTCATTACCGGGCTCCTTCCACCCAGTGAGGGGAAAATCACCTTTGAGGACGGACCCCTGACACCAGCCCTCAAGAACCGGTCACGGGAAGAACTCCGGCGCATACAGCTGATCTACCAGATGGCTGACACTGCCATGAACCCCCGTCAGACGGTGCGCGACATCATCGGGCGCCCGCTGACCTTCTATTACGGCTTGCGAGGCGCGGCAAAAACCGCACGCGTCAAGGAGCTGCTCGACCAGATCGAGATGGGCAACGGTTTCATCGACCGCTATCCGGCCGAGCTGTCGGGGGGCCAGAAGCAACGGGTCGCGATCGCTCGCGCGCTCGCAGCCAAGCCGGAGCTCATCCTATGCGACGAGCCAACCTCGGCTCTCGATCCGCTGGTAGCCGAAGGCATCCTGAAGTTGCTGATGAGGCTGCAGGAAGACCAGCAACTTTCCTACGTGTTCATCACCCACGACATTGCCATAGTGCGCGCGATTGCCGATTCCGTCGCGGTGATGCACCGCGGACGCCTAGTGCGCTTCGGACCGAAGTCCCAGGCGCTGTCCCCACCTTTCGATGCCTATACCGACCTCCTTCTCAAGTCTGTACCCGAGATGAGGCTCGGATGGCTGGAACAGGTATTGGCCACCCGCCGCATGGAAAGCGCGGGCAACTAAGATCCCTTCAAAGAGGAATGAGAATGAGCGATCGGCCCTTCACCGTCATCGAGAACGAGTGGATCACGCTGAAAGATGGAACGCGCCTCGCGGCACGCATCTGGATGCCGGACGATGCGGAAGCAGATCCAGTTCCGGCAGTCTTCGAATTCCTTCCCTACCGCAAGCGTGATGGAACAAGTGCGCGCGACGAGTCCACCTATCCGGCGTTCGCCGCGGCCGGGATTGCCGGGGTGCGCGTCGACATCCGCGGCTCAGGTGAATCCGAAGGGGTGATCGACGGGGAGTACACCGAGCGAGAACTTGCCGATGCCTGTGAACTGATCGCCTGGATCGCTCGCCAGCCTTGGTCAAACGGCAATGTGGGGATGATGGGGATTTCCTGGGGAGGCTTCAACTCCCTGCAGGTAGCTGCTCTTCGTCCACCCGCGCTGAAAGCGATCATCTCGATTGCCTCCACTACGGATCGCTACAACGACGACATCCACTACAAGAACGGCTGCCATCTCTCCGCCCAGCTCTCCTGGGCCGCGACCATGCTGGCGTACCAGTCCCGAGCTCCCGACCCCGAGCTTGTGGGAGATCGATGGCTGGAAATGTGGATCGAACGTCTTGAGAACGAGCCGTTCTTCATGGAGGAATGGCTCTCGCATCAACGACGGGATGCATTCTGGAAACATGGTTCGATCTGCGAGGATTTCTCCGCAATAGAAGTTCCGGCGCTGGTGATCGCCGGCTGGGCGGACGGCTATCGCAACACCCCCCTACTTGCGGTCGAAGGACTGGGAGGAAAAGCCAAGGCGCTGATCGGTCCCTGGGTACACAAGTACCCGCACTTCGCCTGGCCGAAACCTCGCGCGGATTTTCTGGGAGAAGCGATCGCTTTCTGGAACCACTGGCTCCGGAGCGGCGAAAACAACGTGGACAAGCTGCCCCAGGTGCGGGCCTACATCCTCGACGGGCCCAAGCCTGCCGCGCGACGTGACGTTGATCCCGGCTTCTGGATCGCCAAGGAGGCGTGGTCCCAACCGCAGATGCAATGCTTCCATGTTGACCCCTCGGGACGGCTTGGGGAGGGGCAGCCCTCGCCGAACGCGACGCCGGGGGAAGTCTACCTCAAGTCACCCCTTGATACCGGGAGGGCATCGGGCGAGTGGTTCACGTTGAAGCCCGATGCCGAACTTGCCGGCGACCAGCGTGTCGATGATGGTGGCTCGCTTGTCTTCGAGACGTTGCCTCTGGCAAGCCCCCGCACCTACCTGGGCCAGCCGGCGTTGACGTTGACACTTCGTTGCGATGCGGAACTTGCAAATCTCTGTGCCAGGATTGTCGACGTGCATCCGGACGGAGCCGCCACGCGCGTCTCCTTTGGCGTGATCAACCTTGCGCACCGAAACGGCAATGCCGAGCCAGCATCGCTCGTCCCGGGCAAGCCGCTTGAGATGCGGCTGGTACTCGATGCATGCGGTTACCGCTTCGGCGAAGGCCATCGCTTGCGCCTGTCGCTCTCGACGTCCTACTGGCCAACGGTGCTGCCGCCTCCGACCGATCCGGGCATCTGGGTCGACGTTGCTTCCCTGCGCCTGGACATGCCGAAGCTCGGCGACCATGAGGTGTTCGAGATGAAACAGCCCGATAACCTCAATCCGCTGCCGGCCTATATCGAACACGCACCGCCGCAGACCAGGCGAAGCGTCACTCGGGACCTTTCCGGCAACCGCACGGACTACCGCATCCACGAGGATACCGGCCTCTTCGAACATCCGGATACCGGACTGGCCACCCGCGAGCTTCGTGAAGAGATCTGGTCGATCGAACCTGATAATCCGGTTTCGATGACCGGCACCGCCACTTGGACCTGCGACATGCGTCGCGGCAATTGGAATGTACGGACGGTCTCTTGCTCGCGGATTGCCTGTACGGAGACGGATTGGCTGATCAGCGCGACGGTCAACGCCTATGAGGGCGAGCGGCAGGTCTTCGAGCGGACCGTCGAGAAGGTCATCCGCCGCGATCTGATGTAGTGAGGTCCCTGACCGCCTGGCAGAGCGCGGCAAACCCCTCTCGAGCACCATCGCTCATGTGGCGGGCTCTTAGCCAGGAATGCACCATCTGCGGTTCCTCCCGGAGCGTGACCGCCACGCCCGCCTGTCGTAGTCGGTTCGCATAGCCCCGGCCATCGTCGCGAAGCGGATCAAAATGCGCGACAGTGATATAGGCGGGTGGAAGTCCCGAGAGATCGGCTGAACGAAGCGGGTGGGCTACCGGCTCATCCTCAGGAGCTTTCAACGCAGCTCGATAAAAGGCGACATCGGCCGTCGTCAGCCCCGGAGCGTGCGCCATCTCCTGGTAGGAGCCCGAGGCCAGATCGCCCCCGAGGGCGGGATAGATCAACACCTGCCCGTCGATACTGCATAGCCCTTCATCCCGCGCCCTCAGCGCCAGGCCGGCGGCTAGGTTGCCTCCGGCACTATCGCCGATAAGAACCACTCTCCGCTCCTGTCCTATCAGTTGCTTGAGGACGGCAAAGCAGTCGTTTGTCTGTGCGGGCCACACGTGTTCCGGCGCCAGCCGATAATCCACAGATAGGAGTTCCGCTCCAGCGAAATCGGCAATTTCAGCACAGATGGCGTGGTGGCTCTGCAATGAACCGACCACGAAGCCGCCGCCATGAAGATAAAGCAGAATCGTCTTCGTGAGGATCTCCCTCGGTCGGTAGCGGCGAACCGGAACGAACAGCATCTCGTCCTCAACGAGCAATCCTTCCGGCAATGGCCGGTCGAAATATTCGCACAGCTCGTCATACCAGATCCGCTGCTGCGATATCGGAGCATTCGCTGCATCTGGCGGGTAGAAGCTCTCGGAGATGCGGAGGAACTCCAGAATGCCGGGTTCATCCGGATAGGGACCGATCGGTGGGGCTGCTTGCGTCACGGCGATGAGACCCTCTGTTCCTGAACGCCAAGGCACGTTAGGGCCGGCACGATCCTCCGGCAAGACAGGCATGCAGATCCGAACAACGGCAACTCATCCGGCACCCCAGATTGTTTACAAAGAAACAATCTCCCTGTAAACAAACAGCGGGCGGGAGGAGGTCACGCCCGCGCTCGTTTTGGGAGGATCGAGAATGAGGAAGAGATTTTTTACCGGGATTGCAGCAATTGCCCTGCTGTCCCTTCCGGTTGTTGCAGGTCCGGCGATGGCAGATGTGACGATCGGCGTCACGGTATCGTCAACCGGGTCAGGCGCTGCGTTGGGCATCCCGTTGAAAAACTCGGTCGAGTTCTGGCCATCGGAAATAGGCGGCGAGAAGCTGAAAGTCATCGTTCTCGATGATGCCGGCGATCCGTCGATCGCCACGACCAATGCTCGGCGTTTCGTGAACGACGACAAGGTGGATGTGATGGTGGGTTCGGCACTCACCCCTGCTTCAATCGCAGTGGCAGGCGTGGCAGCCGAAACCAGCACTCCGCATTTCTCCGCCTCTCCAATCCCGCCGAATGTCTCGAAGGGCAAATGGACCTTCGTTCTGCCGCAGGATGCAGGCCTCATCGCACGGACGCTCTTCGCCAAGATGAAGGCCGATGGCGTGAAAACCTTCGGCTATATCGGTTTTTCCGACTCCTACGGTGATCTCTGGGTCAATCAGTACAAGGCGCTCGGAGAACAATATGGCCTCCAGATGGTGGCCGAAGAGCGTTACGCCCGCCCGGACACCTCCGTCTCCGGCCAGGTACTGAAGCTCGTTGCCGCCCGTCCGGACGCAATCTTCGTTGGCGCATCGGGCACGGGGGCTGCCCTTCCCCAGATTGGTCTTCGCGAACGCGGTTTCTCTGGCAAGATCTACCAGACCCATGGGGCCGTCACGTTCGACTTCCTGCGCATCGCAGGAAAGGCGGCCGACAACACGATCTTCGCTTCCGGCCCGGTTATGGTGGCCGAGGCTCAGCCGGACTCTTCGGAAACGAAGAAGGAAGGCCTGGACTACGTCACGGCTTACGAAGGAAAGTTTGGTGCCGGGACCCGCACGCAGTTTGGTGCCCACATCCACGACGCGATGGCGATCCTCAAGAAGGCGATCCCGATCGCGCTCAAGACGGCAAAGCCTGGCACCCCGGAGTTCCGGAGCGCTCTTAGGGACGCGATTGAGACTGGCGGCCCTTTCCCCGCGAGCCAGGGCGTATTCGAGTACAAGGTTGACGACCATCTTGGTCTGGACGACCGTGCCGTTGTCCTGCTGACGGCCGCGGGCGGCAAATTCGAACTCGTCAGGTGATCCACTGCGATGGATCCGGCAC
>JAEYTV010000578.1 GCA_023433855.1 Pseudomonadota bacterium
GTGAGATGGAGTTCCTCATCCTGATCGTCGATGATCTTGAGGAAGAACATCCAGCACAACTGGCTGATGCGCTGCGCGTCGCCGTCGACGCCGACATCCTGACGCATGATGTCTTGGATCGATTTCACGAGATTGCGGACAGACATTCTTACATCACGACCTTGTTTTGCGGCGCCACGCTGCTTGCACTTGCGTCTTCATGGATTGTCTTTTGCTCTTGCGACTCATGATACGTGAGCGCAGATCCAACTACCTTCCATTCCCGGCGGCCATTCGAGTTTCGATCAAGTATCACCGCGGATGCTGCAGATGGGCTGCGGAACACGTAGGGCCGGGCAAATGTGTAGACATCCGCGCCTTCGGTTGTGGTGAGTACGCCTTGGGCAATCAGTTCCTTTTTTAGCTCTCCGTAGCTGTTGGCGCCTACATATCCAGCGTTCTTCAAGGCCTCGCTGCCCGCGAGAACGACAAACTCGCCATCCTCTTCGATCGCCGTCGCTTCGACCTTGCTCCTATGCCGAATTTCGAACTTCCTCCCAGGCTCGATCCGAATGGAGCGCTCTGCTGCAGTCACCGCACGCGGCCTCGGCTTAAGAAGATCGAGCCCGATCACAGGAAGGATCACCCGCAGGTTCGCAAGGAACGCTTCCATGTTCGCGCGACCCGCCTCGGGAAGGCGGCGGCGATCTGCCTTCGGGGACTGCCCATTGTCCAGCTTGACCCGCCCGGCGTCGTTGGCCAGCTCGATTAGGCGCGCCTCAAGGTAGCGAATATCGCCCTTTGTGAGCGCTTCGTCGCTTGTTGTAATGATCACCGCGGTTTCCCAAAATGCACGATCCTCAGCGCTCTGGTTGATGCGCTCCTTCACGCAATCAGCTTCCCCAATGTAGGCGCGCATCGAAAGCGCGTCCTCCGGGTCCGGGCCGAAAAGGATGTACAGTCCAGTGCGATCGGCCTCTGGCCGCGCGCGCAGCCTGTCGAACGTAGCCTGGCTTGCGACGAGGACGGAGCCCGTCCAACCGTGGATTGATGCGATGATCAGTCCGTTGGAAATGCCATCGACGAGAAAAAGCTGGATCGTGCGCCCGAAGGCTTCTGCCTGCGCGTTCATCTAAGCGGATTCCAAATAGAGCGCATCCTGCAACTCGTGGACGGCATGCTCGAATCCATCCTTGCCACCAAACGACTGGAGCAGCTGCAGTACGCTTCCCATCGTGCTGAATGGGGACAGTTTCAACACATTGGTGTCGTCGAGATTCAGAATACCGTCGTCGCGGTACTTTGCGAGCAGCGCATCGAGCACAGCGTGGGCTTGCGGACCATATTTGGTGAACACGTCGCGCTTCTTCACGTTCTCAGCCCGCTCGCGGCGAGTGAGCGGCTTCTTGTCGAAGGCGACATGACATATGAGATCGAACGGATCCAGGTTCTTGCCCAGTTCGTCGGCGATGACATCGAGCGGCAACCCTTCCGCCTCCAACTCTTCAATGATCGCTTGTTTGCGTTCCGTCGACCTCCATCGTTTGAGGAAATGGTCGAGGCTAGCGAAGCGCTTCTTCAGCGCCGTCTTGGTAAAGTCGCGCAGTGACTCCGTGACGAGCTTGCCGTTCTCGTCGAGATACTCGATGCGCTCGGCGATGATGCGAGCGCCGACGCCATCGACGTAAATCTTCCGCGACGCGCCACCCGATTGCAGCGGTAGTCCCGGCTGATCGACCACGGTTTCGTCCTCACCCGGTGTCGGCGGGATGGTGTCGCCGCCCTGCGGCGCGTCATCTGGCGGCGTGATGGGATCGCCCTCGCCGGGTGCGAAAATCTGTACTGGATCACCATCGAAATCCGGGTCGGCGAAATGGCTGGTCGCGCCACGAAAGTCGATCAGTGTGAAGAAGAACTTCTTGGTGTCCTCATGGACCCGCGTGCCGCGCCCGACGATCTGCTTGAACTCGGTCATAGAGCCGACGGCGCGATCGAGCACGATCAGTCGGCAGGTCTGAGCATCGACGCCGGTCGATAGCAGCCGCGACGTGGTGACCAGGACGGGGTACTTCGATTCCGGGTCAATGAAGTTGCCGAGCTGGGCCTGGCCCTCCTTATCGCTTCCTGTGATCCGCATAACGTACCGCTGATTTTCGGTGACCAAATCCGCGTTCTCGTTGATGAGGGCTTGACGCATACGCGCGGCGTGCTCCTCGTCGACGCAGAACACGATGGTCTTTTGAAAGCGGTCGCCGCTCTCCTTCAGGAACTCCGAGACCTTCTTCGCGGTAAGCAGGGTGCGATCGTCCAGGACCAGCGTACGGTCGAAGTCCCTAGTATTGTAGATGCGGTCTTCGACTTCGTTGCCGTCGCGGTCCAGTTGTCCAAGCTCGGGGCGATAGCCCTCCACGTCACGGTCGATATGAACCTTGATGACCTTGTAAGGAGCCAGGAAGCCGTCGCTGATGCCCTGCTTCAGCGAGTACGTGAAGACCGGCTCGCCGAAATAGTCGATGTTGGAGACGTATTGCGTCTCCTTAGGCGTTGCGGTAAGGCCAATCTGTGTCGCCCCAGAAAAATGCGTGAGGATTTCACGCCAGGCCGAATCCTCTGCAGCGCTGCCACGGTGGCATTCGTCGATCACAATGAGGTCGAAGAAGCCGGGCGAGAACTCGCGATAGAGCTTCTGCCGCTCCTCCGGCCCGGTGATCGCCTGGTACAGACCGAGATAGACCTCGAAAGCGGTGTCGATGCGCCGCTTCTTGTCGAGCGCTAGCGTGAGGTCAACCTTGGTGCCATCCTGACGCTCAATGGTCTTGGCGTTTGTCGACAGTTTTGCCATCGCCGCGCCGAAGGGACGAAAGTCGTTGACCATCGTCTGGTCGATCAGAACGTTGCGGTCGGCGAGAAATAGGATGCGCTTCTTGCGGCCCGCCTTCCAAAGGCGCCAGATGATCTGAAACGCTGTGTACGTCTTGCCCGTGCCGGTAGCCATGACCAGAAGCACGCGGTCGCGGCCTTTGGCGATAGCCTCGATCGCGGCGTTGACCGCGTTGACTTGATAGTAGCGCGGAGCCTTGCCGCTGGCATCGTCGAAATAGTCCTGAAGAACGATCTGCTCGGCTTCAGCGTCAAGGCCTTTCCAAGCGCGATATCGCGTCCACAAATCGGCTGGCGACGGGAAGGCGTCAAGCCCAAGGGTGGTCTCGATCGGGACCGTTTGGCTAGTGCGGTCGTGGAGCACAAAGCCGTCGCCGTTGGAAGAAAACACAAAGGGAATTTCTAGCGTCGCGGCATAGTCGAGGCCTTGCTGGATACCGTGGCCTACGCTGTGATTATTATCCTTGGCCTCGATCAGCGCGATTGGGATGTTCGGCTTGTAGTAGAGAACAAAGTCGGCCTTCTTCGCCTTGCCGCGCGTCACCAGTTTGCCGCGCACGATGATCCGGCCCTTGGTGAAATAGACCTCCTCCCTGACCTGCAGCATCTCGTCCCATCCTGCGGCTTTCAGTGCAGGGAGGATGAACTTGGTGCAAATGTCTCGTTCGGTCAGGCTCCGCTTATCCAACATCCAGGGGCCGTTCCTTCGATCGTCTACATCAAAATGAACTACTGCCACGAATGCGAGACAATTGCATCTGGCGCGAGCCCATTATTCGAGCCGGTTTCTCGCTCCTAGCCCCAGACTTCGCCGCCCGCTTCGTTTCCGGCTACCTCATTCCGCTTCGCACGTGGGTGCGAAGGAGATTTGGCAAGGGCCAATCACTACGCGTGGCGGGTCTCACAGACAGTCGGACTATCTTCGTTCGACCAACTATTTCACGCGTGATGACCTCAGTGGTTTCCCACTCGTCACACCAACGCGAAACGGTACTCTTTGATTTCACGCCGAACAGTTCCTTCAGTTCCTCCTGTTGAACGGTCCCGTGTATGACCAAGTGCTGTCGCAACAGTCCTAGCGCGGCGTCCTTGCCTTGAGGAACGGTTCCGGCTGCGGGGGCAACGGTTGCGCGGTGAGAGAAAACCAGAGTGGGACGGTTTGGGGGAACAGTTGCAGGCGCTGAGAGCTGCGGAACGGTTGCGGTAGTCGGTGGAACAGTTCCATTGTGGGTGCGACGGTGCCGGAACGCTCCTGCGGCGAACAACAGGGTGGCGAACTCGCAGAATACTCCCTTTACGAACGGGATGATGTCCGCGAGTTGTTCTTCGGTGACGTAGACGCGCGGCAGGTAGTTGAGGATTTTTGCGGCGTACTTGAGGTCGACGTTGGTTTCCCGCTTGGTCATCCCGCGGAGGCGGGCGTCAAGCATGTAGTAAGTGTTCGTCTTGTCCTGTGATGTGGTCTCGTGGGGCGCCTCCCGCCCTTTAGCGGCGTCCGCATTGGTCCGTTCAGTCCGGCACTTCCAGGACTTAGAACCGTTCTCGCGGCACACTTGGTCGGCCTTCGCGGTGGCGTCCTTGG
>JAEYTV010000173.1 GCA_023433855.1 Pseudomonadota bacterium
AGCAGCATGACCAGACGGTCGACGCCGATGCCGAGGCCGCCGGCGGGGGGCATGCCCTGGTCGATGGCGTCGAGGAATTCGTCGTCCAGTTGCTTGTCCTTTTCGCCGCGGGCGTGGGCCTGTTCCAGCTGTTCCACCATGCGGCGGCGCTGTTCTTCCGGATCGTTGAGTTCGGAGAAGGCGTTGCCCAGTTCCCAGGTGTTGCAGTAGGTCTCGAAACGCTCCACAAGGCGCGGCTCACCCGGCACCTCCTTAGCGAAGGGCGAGATGTCCTTCGGGAAGTGCGTGACGTGGCTCGGCTGGATCAGCGTCGGCTCCACCTTTTCCTCGAAGATGAACGCAAGGCATTCGCCCCAGGTCCAATCCTTCTCCACCTCGAACCCGGCAGCCTGGGCGGCGGCGCGCGCCTCCTGGTCAGACCTGATCGCCAGGAAATCGATGCCGGTTGCTTCCTTGACGGCCTCGGGCATGGGAACGCGCTTGAACGGGCCCTTGAAGGACATTTCCTTGTCGCCGAACTTGAACTCGGTCGAGCCATGGATGGTCATGGCGAGGCGCGCGAACAGCCGCTCCACGAGGTCCATGATGTCCTCATAGTCGGCATAGGCCCAGTAGCACTCCATCATGGTGAATTCGGGATTGTGCCGGGTGGACACGCCTTCGTTGCGGAAGTTGCGGTTGATCTCGAACACCTTGTCCGTCAGTCCCGAGACCAGCGTCCGCTTCAGGAACAGCTCCGGCGCGATGCGCAGGTACATGTCGAGCTTAAGCGTGTTGTGATGCGTCTTAAAGGGCTCGGCAGTCGCGCCGCCATAGACCGAATGGAGCATCGGTGTCTCGACTTCCATAAAGCCTTCATCTTCCATGAAGCGCCGGATGCCGGAAACAATGCGGCTCCTCTGCTGGAAGCGGAGCTTGGATTCTTCGTTGGTCATGATGTCGAGGTGGCGCTTGCGGTATCGCAGCTCGACGTCCGACAGACCATGCCACTTTTCCGGCATCGGCAGCAGCGACTTCGTGAGCATGGTGATCGACTGCGCGTTGATCGTCAACTCGCCGCGCTTGGTGCGGCGCACGATACCCGTGACCCCGATGATGTCTCCGATGTCGATCATCGGCAGCAGGGCACGAGCCTCTTCCGGCGTGGTGTCCTTGTGCGAAAAGATCTGCACCTTGCCGGAGGCGTCACGAATATCCATGAACATGCCGGAGTTGCGGGAGGAGTAAACGCGTCCGGCAACCGTCACCACGTCCTGTGTTTCGACGTCCGCCTCGAGATGCTTGTACTTTTCCGCCAGCTCCGCATTGGTCATCGTGCGGTGGAAATGGGCCGGATAAACATCGCCGATCTTGTCGCGAAGGATGGTGAGCTTCTGAGCACGCACTTCCGTTGCGTCGGAGGAAAGGGCGGTTTCGGTCTTCGTCGTGTCGGTCATCGTGTTCTGCTTCCTGTCGATCCATCTCTCGTCTTCCCGATGACAAGCACAGGGATGACGAGGAGAGGCTTACGTTCTATCGCTTCCGGTCAGCCTGCCTCTCGATGCAGGCGCCGATCGACATGCTTATGCCGCGCTCCCCACCATCGAAGCCACCACGGTCGCTGCGATCTTCAGGCGCTGGCGCACGACCGAGCGACCAAGCAGCGCCATCGAGTCGAACAGCGGCAGCGACCGCGACGACCCGGACATGGCGATGAACAGCGGTGGTGTCACGACACGGAGCTTCTTGCCTAATTTGTCTGCTACCGCGCGCAGTTCCTGATCGATGGACTCCACCGTCCAGTCCGGCATTTTCTCGAAATCGGCCTGAACTGTGTTGATGATCTCGAGCGTCTCGCCCGGGCTGGTCTTGAGACCGGCGAAGGAAGCGGGTGTGAGCCCCACGTCGGCCGCGAGCAGGAAGCCGGCAAGAGCGGGCAGTTCGCCAAGCTTGGAGACGCGGCTCTGCGACAGTTTCAGTCCCTCGGTCAGCCGGCTATTCTCAGACGCCCATCCAAGCGTACGGGCGATGAACTCTTCGGGCGAGAGCTTCTCGCGTAGCCAGCGGCCGTTCAGCCAGTCGAGCTTCTGAATGTCGAAGATGGCGCCTGCCTTGGAAAGCGCTTCGGGATCGAACTTGTCCGACAGCTCGTCCATGGAGAGAAGTTCCTCTCCCTCGGAAATCTGGACGAAAAAGAGACCGAGGAAATTCATCAGTGCTTCCGGCAGGTAGCCGAGCGCCGAGTAGTAGGAGATCGACGTCGGATTCTTGCGCTTCGAAAGCTTCGACTTGTCCGCATTGCGCATCAGCGACAGATGCATGAACACCGGCTCTTCCCAGCCGAAATAGCGATACAGCAGGATATGCTTTGGCACGGACGCCAGCCATTCCTCGCCGCGCGCCACATGCGTGATCTTCATCAGGTGATCGTCGATCACGTTGGCCATGTGATAGGTCGGCATGCCGTCGCCCTTGATGAGCACCTGCATGTCGACCGAGTCCCATGGAATGGAGACGTCGCCGTAGACGCCGTCATGGAAGTCGCATGAGCCTTCGGTCGGGATCTTCATGCGAATGACCGACGTCTCGCCGGCTGCCATCTTGGCAGTGACTTCCTCGGCCGTCAGGTTGAGGCAGAGCCCATCATATTTCGGCGGCTTGCCGGCTGCGCGCTGCGCCTCGCGCATTTCTTCCAGGCGCTGAGGCGTGCAGAAGCAACGGAAGGCGTGTCCCTTGTCGAGCAGTTCCTGCCCGTAGGGCTGGTACATGTCCTTGCGGTCTGACTGGCGATAGGGGCCGTAGGGGCCGCCGACGTCAGGCCCCTCCGACCACTTGAGCCCCGTCCACTTCAGCGCATCCAGCACTTTCTGCTCGAATTCGAGCGTAGAGCGGGTGGCGTCGGTATCCTCGATGCGCAGGATAAACTCCCCGCCATGTTTCCTGGCGAACAGATAGTTGAACAGCGCAATATAGGCGGTGCCGACATGCGGCTCGCCGGTCGGCGAGGGGGCGATGCGGACACGAGGGGTCGGGTTGATCATGAACGATGCTCGATCTTGGGCTACGGCTCAAGGCGTACACCAGCACGCCAAGCCTGTTCTCGGAACAGGTGTTGGCGCAGGCTTAGGCCATATTCAGCCGCGAGCGTCAAGGTTTTTGGCCTCAGTTGACAGGCCAGACGTAGAGAAGCGCCGGCACGCTGACGAGGATAATCAGAAACGACAGCGGCAGCCCGAGACGTGGATAGTCCGAGAACTTGTAGCCGCCTGGTCCGAATACCAGCGTGTTGCATTGATGGCCGACGGGGGTCAGGAAATCGCAACCGGCGCCGATTGCCACGGCCATCAGGAAGGCTTCGGGCTTGAAACCAAGATTGGTCGCAAAGCTCGCCGCGATCGGTCCCATGACCAGCACCGTCGCGGCATTGTTCAAGAATGGGGTGACTGCCATGGCCGTGACGAGGATCAGGCCAAGGGCGCCCCAGGCCGGCAGCGCGTGTGCAGCCTCTCCCAGCCGGGCGGCGATGAGCTCGCTCCCGCCGGTCGTGCGCAGGGAATCTGATACCGGAATGAGTGCCGCCAGCATAACGAGGATCGGTCCGTCGACCGCCTTGTATATGTCCGCGAGCGGTATGGCCGTGAAGACTACCATTCCGAGTGCTGCCGCAAAGAACGCCACATGCACGGGAGCAACGCCGAGCGCGGTTGCCGCCATTGCAAGCGCTAGAATGACCAGCGGCACGAAAGCCCGGCGTCGGGTACCAAGCAAGACCTCCCGCTGAGCCAGCGGCAACAGCGCGAAATTCTGAAGTACGCCCGGCAGGTTCTTACGGCTTCCCTGCAGCACCAGCACGTCCCCTGCCATAAGGGTCAGTTCACCCAGGCGAGCCTTGAGGCGCTCGCCTCGTCGACTGATAGCAAGCAGGTTTACGCCGCGCGTGTAGGAGAGTGCCAGTTCCTTGGCGGACAGGCCGCGCAGGGGGGATTCCTGACTGATAATCGCTTCCACGGAGATTACGTCCGGCTGGGCCTGCCCACGCTCCTTCAGCGGCTTGCCGGACAGTTGCAGTTTTCCGCCGGAGACTACGCGATCCAGAGCCGCGGACGGGCCTTCCAGCAGCACGATATCACCGTCCCTCAGGGTCAGGTCGGGGAAGGGCGACATGCGTGCGGTGCCCCGCAGGACGGCCGTTGCGATGACTTCGCCGTCCCCGAGCTTCAGAAGATCGCCGATCGGCTTTCCGAGAAGCGGCGACTGAGCGGTAATGGAGACCTCCGAAGTATAATTCTTGATCTCGACGGCTTCCTCGATCGAACTGTTCTGTTTCGTCCTGCTGGGGACCAGCCAGTGGAAGAAGAGCAGAAAGGTGACGCCGACAACCGCCAGGAGGGCTCCAATCGGGGTGAAGTCGAACATCGTGAAGGATGTGCCCGTCAACTCCTCCCTGAGCCGCGAGACGACGATGTTCGGCGACGTACCGATCTGCGTCATCAGGCCCCCGAGCAGTGCTGAAAAGGCCATCGGCATCAGGTATTTCGAAGGAGAAGCGCCGGACCTGCGGGCAAACTGGAAAGCAACCGGCATCATGATGGCAAGTGCGCCGATGTTCTTGATGAAGGCCGAAAGCAAGGCCACGACGACCATCAGCAATGCAAGTTGCGTATGCAGGCTGTTCAGGTTCGGGAAGAACTTCTTGATTGCTGTGTCGACGATGCCGGAGCGGGCCACACCAGCGCTCACCACCAGTGCGCTGCCCACGATGATGACGATATCATCGCTGAATCCAGAAAATGCCTGGTCGGTGGGAACCACGCCCAAGGTAACCGCAAGAACGAGGGCACAACAGGCAACAACATCGTAGCGAAACCGATCCCAGATGAAAACCGCCATCATTACGGCGATGACGGCGAAGGCTAGGATCTGTTGAGTGGTCATGCGGCTCCGCGGGCTTGCAATCGAAAGGCGGGTTGGTCCTCACGGACAAGGGGATGCGTCGTGGCCTATCAATCCCGCCAGCGCCTGAAAGTTTCAACACAAAACGTTCGGATGGTGGAAGAGGTGCCAACAGCAGGCCGCCGGCCGCTTGCAATGGTAGGCCATCCGGATCGTCGGGGTGGCCGGCGCAGTCCGTCAATGCACCGTCGGGCTGTTCTTTTTTCGCCGTCGTGCGTTCCTTGCGAACATGTTCAGCACCTCCACCAGGGCGGAGAAAGCCATGGCGGCATAAATATATCCCTTGGGGACGTGGAAGCCCATGCCTTCGGCAATCAGCGTCGTGCCGATCATCAGGAGGAAGGCAAGCGCCAGCATGACAATCGTCGGATTTCTCTCGATGAAGTTCGCAAGTGGCGTGGCGGCCACCAGCATGACGGTTACCGCAACAATGACCGCGACGATCATGATCGGCAGGTGAGGTGTCATGCCGACCGCGGTGATGATGCTGTCGACCGAAAAGACCAGATCAAGAATCAAGATCTGGCCGATCGCAGACGCGAAACCGGTTGTCGCCGAACTCGTGATGAGATCCTCGGCGTGATCCTCCGGATCGACATTGTGATGGATTTCCTTCGTCGCCTTCCAAACCAGAAAGAGACCGCCAGCGATCAGGATCAGGTCCTTCCAGGAGAAGCCGTGGCCGAAGGCTTCAAAGATCGGGGTGGTAAGCTGGATGATCCATGCCACAGTCCCCAGCAGCGCAAGACGCATGACGAGCGCGAGGCTGATCCCGATCTTGCGGGCTCGTTCGCGGTGTTCTGGCGGCAGCTTGTTGGTGAGGATGGATATGAATATCAGGTTGTCGATGCCGAGGACCACTTCCATGGTGATCAGCGTGATCAGCGCTACCCATGCGGCTGGATCCGAAGCAAGAGCAGCGATTTCCTGCATCCCCATCCCTTTTCTATCTTAAGGCGTAATTGCCCGACGCATTTAAGGGGCGGGAATGCAAAGACAAGAGGAGGTTGTACAGCAGCGGCTGGAATCATGCATCTTCGGGCGTCTTTGCCACGGTCGCCGGGGCGTCGTGGTTGCCGTACGCGCCCATGAACACCCTGACGGCGCCTCTGACGACACGCTCGAGTTCCTCGCGCGGCGGAACGTCCTTGAGGTCGCCGAACAGCCGATATTTGAAAAACGTGCCGCTGACCATGTCGATGAACTGACGGGCGGCCAGGTCGCTATCCTCGACCCTGAGGTTGCCAAGAGCGACATGACGCTCGACGAAGTCTTCCACGACCGTGCGGACATTCACCGAAGGTGAATTGAAGAAGTGGCGACAGAGATTGGGCATCCGATCGACCACTCCGATGGCGGTCCGCATGGCGCTAATGACGGAGGACGACGTGATATGGGCCGCAAAGCCCATCCCGAACTGGTAAAGACCGCCCTGGACATCCTCGCTGCCCTCAAGGATATCCCTCATCTGCGCGGTAATGCGTTCGCGCTCCCGCGCCATCATCGCAGCGAACAGATGCTCCTTGTTTTCGAAGTAGACGTAGATCGTTCCCTTCGAAACGCCAGCCTCGCGCGTGATGTCATTCATGCTGGCAGCATCGAAACCAACCCGCATGAATACAGCCTTGGCGCCGTCGATGATCTGTTCCCGCTTCGCCGGATCCTCGCCTGCCGCAAAACGTCCGGGTGGAACCGGATCAATCGTTTGCAGTTTATTTGTCTGCCTGGCCATCTAAGCGCCTCTTCAACCTTTTCGAACCAAGCGGTTCGATTGTTCTTGATATGTGTCTTCGAAAGGTCTATGTCAAGCTCATAGAACCGAACGGTTCGATTGCGTGCCCCCTTCCGGAACGGTGACCGATATGACTGCCTCCCATAATGCGGGCGCGTTGCGCACCGTGACAACGGATGATGCCAGCGAAAACGAAGCGCGCAAGAGCGCTACGGTAGCCGAAGCCGCCCCCGCAGCGGATTCTGCTGCCGTTTCGGGTCCTGAAAAGCGGAAAAGGCGGAGTTTGCTGCTTCCGGTTATTGCGCTCGCCCTCCTCGGTGGCGCTGGCTGGTATGGCTACAACTGGTGGACCGACGGTCGGTTCCTAGTCTCGACAGATGACGCCTATGTGGAGGGTGATATCGCGGTTATCTCTCCCAAGGTCTCCGGTTACGTCGCGCGAGTGAATGTTGTTGAAAACCAGTTCGTGAAGGCCGGCGATCCTTTGGTGACCCTGGACGACGGCGACTACAGGCTGGCATTTGAAATGGCCGAAGCCGCCATCGAATCCGCCCATCTCGCGATTTCGCGCATCGATGCCCAGATCGTTGGAGCCCATGCGTCTCTCGAACAGGCGAAGGCCCAGCAAGGCGCCCTGGAGGCCGCTCTTCGCGGCTCCGAGATCACCTACAAGCGGGCCGGCGAACTGGCTGCCAAGTCGGTAGGCACCACGGCCGATCTTGACAATGCCAGGATGGCCCTCGAGCAGGCCCGTGCCAACCTCGTTGCCGGTCGCGCCGCCGTTTCCTCCGCAGAGGCCAATATCGGACTGTTGCAGGCGCAGCGCAACGAAGCGGTCAATGCCGTGCGGACGCAGGAACTCGCTCGCGACCAGGCGAAGCGCGACCTCGACTTCACCATTCTGAAGGCGCCCTATGCCGGCTTCGTCGGCAATGTTGCGGTCCAGACGGGTGATCTCGTTTCGGCAGGAAAGCGCCTGGCGTCGCTGGTGCCTCTCGACGAGCTCTATATCCGTGCGAATTTCAAGGAGACACAGATCGGCCAGCTGGAGCCTGGCTCCAAGGTCCGCGTCCATGTCGACGCCTACGAAGATCGCCCGATCGAAGGTACGGTCGAGTCCATCGCGCCTGCGTCCGGCGCGGTTTTCTCGCTGCTGCCCCCCGAGAATGCCACGGGGAACTTCACCAAGGTGGTGCAGCGTGTGCCCGTGCGCATCTCGATCCCCAAGGAAGACCTCGAAAGCCAGCACTTGCGGGCCGGGTTGAGCGTCGTGGTGGACGTGGATACCCGCACGGCGCCAGCCGACAAGAACGCTGTCGCCGCCCGGTAACCCGGCGCAAGGAGAACGTCCATGGCAACAGCAACTGCCACGGCCGGCGCTATACCCGCTGACCCGCCGATGGACAAACGCAAGCTCATTGCCTTCTTCGCAATGGTCTTTGGCATGTTCATGTCGATCCTGGACATCCAGATCGTCTCGGCCTCGCTGGCAGAAATACAGGCTGGCCTGTCGGCGGGCTCGGACGAAGTCGCCTGGGTCCAGACATCCTACCTCATCGCCGAGGTGATCATGATCCCTCTGTCGGGGACGCTCGCACGGATCCTTTCCACGCGGGTGCTGTTCACGATCTGCGCGGGCGGTTTCACCATCGCCAGCGCACTGTGCGCGACGGCCGCCAACATCGAGCAGATGATCGTCTACCGCGCGCTGCAGGGTTTCATCGGCGGCGGCATGATCCCCTCTGTCTTCGCGGCCGCATTCACGATCTTCCCGCCGTCAAAGCGCAGCATCGTGTCGCCCATTATCGGTCTCGTGGCGACGCTTGCGCCGACTATCGGGCCAACCGTCGGCGGTTATCTGTCGCATGCCTTCTCATGGCACTGGCTTTTCCTCGTCAACATCATCCCGGGCATCCTCGTCACGGCAGCTGCATGGAGCCTCATCGACTTCGACAAGCCCCAGCATCAACTGATGCGGAAGTTTGACTGGTGGGGTCTTATCTCCATGGCCGTATTCCTCGGGTCGCTCGAATACGTGCTGGAAGAAGGCAACAACAAGGACTGGTTCAGCGACGAGCATATCGTCATCGGAACGGTGTTTATCGTCATCGGCGCAGCGCTCTTCTTCTGGCGGGCTTTCAGGGTGGAATTCCCGGTCGTGGACCTGAGGGCCTTCACCAATGCCAACTTCGCGTTCGGTTCTCTCTTCTCGTTCGTGATGGGGGTAGGCCTCTATGGTCTCACCTATCTCTACCCTTTGTATCTGGCCCGTATCCGAGGCTACGACTCGCTGATGATCGGTGAAACGATGTTCGTCTCCGGGTTGGCGATGTTCGTGTCTGCTCCGATCGTCGGCCGCCTCACCAACATCCTCGACCAGAGGGTGATGATGGTGATCGGCTTCGTCGGTTTCGCCATCGGCACGTGGCTGATGACCGCAATCACCGGGGACTGGGACTTCTGGGAACTGTTCCTGCCGCAGATATTGCGCGGCGCATCGATGATGATGTGCATGGTGCCGATCAACAACATTGCGCTCGGCACGCTTTCTCCACAGCGCATCCAGGGGGCTTCGGGGCTATTCAATCTGACACGCAACCTTGGAGGCGCAGTCGGGCTGGCGATCATCAACACGATGCTGACGCAACGCACCGATGAGCATTATGCGCGGCTGTCCGAACATGTGAATTATGGCAATCCTGCTGCAATGAACTGGCTGGAGAGCGTCGGCGCCAACCTCAGTTCCTATGGTCTGGACGGCAGTTCAGCGGCGATGCAGAGGCTTTCCGGTATGATCACGCAGCAGGCGTGGCTCCTCTCGTTTGC
>JAEYTV010000192.1 GCA_023433855.1 Pseudomonadota bacterium
GCGGTTATACCTCCGTCCTCAACGGCGACCGCTTCCAGGTCAAACGCCTGTTCGTCACCCCCGGCAAGAAGCTGTCGCTGCAGAAGCATCATCATCGCTCCGAGCACTGGATCTGCGTCAGGGGAACCGCCGAGGTGACCATCGGGGACAGCGTCACCACCGTGCGCGAAAACGAATCCGTCTACATCCCCCAGGGCGAAGTCCATCGCCTCGCCAACCCCGGCAAGATCACCCTCGAAATGATCGAGGTCCAGACCGGATCCTATCTCGGCGAAGACGATATCATCCGGATCATCGACGAATTCGGAAGAGGCTGAAAATCAGCGGGCGATCCAACACGAGTAGCCAGCCACCAAGGCCGTGCTCAGTCGAGTGTCCGAAGGAACGCCTCGTAGGCGTCCCGGATTCCCCGCTCCAGATCAATCTTCGGCTGCCATCCGAGACTGCGCAGCCGCTCCGTATCCATCAGTTTGCGCGGGGTGCCATCGGGTTTGGAGAGATCACAGACAATTTTTCCCGAGTATCCGACAATCCGGGAAACTCGTTCGGCAAGATCCATGATGGTGAGATCCTCGCCGGATCCAACATTGACGTGGCTGTCGCCGGAATAAACCTTCATCAGATGCACGCACGCGTCCGCGCAATCGTCGACATGCAGGAATTCCCGGCGCGGCGTTCCTGTTCCCCAGATGGTGATATCGGGAAGACCATTCATCTTCGCCTCATGCGCCTTGCGGATCAAGGCCGGCATGACGTGGCTGGATTCGAGATTGAAGTTGTCGCCGGGGCCATAAAGGTTTGTCGGCATGGCCGAGATAAAATCCCGCCCGTGCTGCTTGCGATACGCCTGGCAAAGCTTGATGCCGGCGATCTTGGCGACTGCATACCACTCGTTGGTCGGCTCAAGTGAGCCAGTCAGCAGCGCATCCTCACGAATTGGCTGCTCCGCAAACTTGGGGTAGATGCAGGAAGATCCCAGGAATATCAGCTTCTCCACGCCTGTCTGATGAGCAGCGTGGATGACGTTCGCTTCAAGTATCAGATTGCCATACAAGAAATCGGCGGGATAGCTGTCATTTGCAAGGATTCCGCCAACCTTCGCGGCAGCAAGGAAAACCGCGTCAGGTCGCCTGTCCTCCATCCACGCCTCGACCTGCTCCTGTCTCGAAAGATCGACCTCGGCCCGTGTTGCGGTAATTATCTCGCAGTCTTCCGCCTGCAACCGTCGGACAATCGCGGATCCTACCATGCCGCGGTGACCCGCAACAAATACCCGTTTTCCCGACAGTCCGTAGATCACTTCAGGCATATGCAAGACCCTTGTTGCCGCCGGATGCGGGAACATTTCGCGCCATCACCTTCAAGTCCTCGCGAACCATTTCAGCAACAAGCTGGTCCAGATTGGTTTCGTGCCTCCAGCCAAGCTTCTGGTGCGCCTTGGTTGGGTCGCCGATGAGCAGATCGACTTCTGTCGGACGGAAATAGCGAGGGTCTATCTCGATCACGCACTCGCCTGATCCTGCGTCGAAGCCCTTCTCCTCCACGCCCTCGCCGCGCCATTCGATCCGCATGCCGACCTTGGCAAAGGTCTTTTCAACAAAGGTGCGGACCGTATAGGCCTCACCCGTCGCCAGCACATAATCGTCCGGCTCGTCCCGCTGCAGCATCATCCACATGCCTCGGACGTATTCGCGGGCATGCCCCCAGTCGCGCTTGGCGTCCAGATTGCCCAGATAAAGCCGCTCCTGGATGCCGAGGTGGATCGCGGCGGCAGCACGGGTGATCTTGCGGGTCACGAAGGTTTCCCCGCGGATCGGGCTTTCATGGTTGAAGAGAATGCCGTTCGACGCATGGATGCCATAAGCCTCACGATAATTCACCACGATCCAATACGCGTAGAGCTTGGCAGCCGCATAAGGGGAGCGTGGATAAAAAGGCGTGGTCTCGCTCTGCGGTACTTCCTGAACCTTGCCGTAGAGTTCCGAAGTCGATGCCTGATAGAAGCGAGTCTTGTTGGTAAGCCCCAGCAGCCGGATCGCCTCAAGCAAACGCAGCGTACCGGTACCGTCTGCATTGGCCGTGTATTCCGGCGTTTCGAACGACACCTGCACGTGGCTCTGAGCTGCCAGGTTGTAGATCTCGTCGGGCTGACTTTCCTGCACGATGCGGATAAGATTGGTGCTGTCCGTCATATCACCGAAATGCAGGATGAAACGAGGATTCTCGACGTGCGGGTCCTCGTACAGATGTTCGATCCTGTTCGTGTTGAACGAGGAAGAACGTCGCTTGATACCATGAACAACGTACCCTTTCTCGAGTAGCAGCTCCGCCAGGTAAGCGCCGTCCTGCCCTGTAATGCCCGTCACCAGAGCAACTTTTCCATTGCACTTGCCGTTTTCACTCATGGTATCCTCCTGCTGGTTTCGCCAGCGATAAACAAACGCGTGTCTCGGTCGATTCGCTCCACTCTACAAACGGAATCTGCTCCCAGGCTGGACTGCCAACGGATCATGCCCTTCAGCCGGCACATGAGGCCACGGAATGAGGGCTTGGATCAGGCGAAGAGACAAGTGGTCGGAAGATTGCATCGAACTGTGTCGTGCCGAGCACACATTGAGGAAGGACGACACCCGCACGTCCAGCGAGGCAGGAGCCGGTGCTGCCGTGTCGCGTGGCTCTTCCCGAAGCCCCCCGACGATGGGCAAGGCCCTGTTTATTTGCTACAGGGGCGTCGGGCAGCCGCCCAAGCCAACTTCTGACGGACCACCCGCATGCGGACAATAACGGACTGGCTTTCCAGGCGCCGGCCAAGCAGTGAACCGATACTTGGACGCAGGCGGATCGATCTCGGTTCGTCACCGCCGAGCTATCCGATCTATGTCATTGGCGACATCCATGGTTGCATCAATGAACTGAAAAGCGCGGAAGCTCGCATCGCGGCGGATATGACAGCCTGCGGACGCAAGGGCATGATCATCCTGCTGGGGGATTACATCGACCGTGGGCCAGCTTCCCGCCTTGTGATCGACCATCTGGTCCGTCCGAGCGAACTCGGCCTCAAACGCATCGCGCTCTGCGGCAATCACGACGACACGTTCCACAAGTTCCTTAAGGCACCGGAACGTCATTCCGAGTGGCTCGGCTGGGGCGGCGAACAAACTTTGATATCGTACGGAATCGATCTCAGCCATCTCCTGTCCATGAAGAGCCGGCCAACGGCTCTGCGCGACGTACTGGTGGAAGCTGTACCGGCCTCCCACAGGCAGTTTCTGGCCGAACTCCCCGTCTGCCTCAGGATAGGCGATCTCTTTTTCGTCCATGCAGGCATCAAACCGGGAATTCCCCTGGATATGCAGGAGGATCAGGATATGCTGTGGATCCGTGAGCCGTTTCTCACCGAGGGGCCTATGATGCCGCTTCTGGTGATCCACGGCCATACGCCGCAGCCGGAAGCGGACGTGGGGCCCGGAAGGATCGGGATCGATACCGGCGCCTTTTTCACAGGCAAGCTTACTGTCCTGAAGATCGACGAGGGACGCGCCAGTGTTCTATAAGGACGCTCAACCTTTGGGTTTTCGAGCGTACCACCACGCAAGAACCGCCTTTATCAGGGAACCGAACAGCCCGAGTGCGGTGATGGAGAATCCGAAGTACAGGCGCGGAACCCCGCGATCGATGCCACGGACAAGGCGACGGGCTACCGCTTCCGCGGTCCAGGGTGCTGACTTGCTACCAAGCGCAACAAGCGCATGCGCTTCAGGAGACCGCCGGGCGATCTCACCCTCGAACTGCGGCGTGAGGGTGTCAGGCGGAAAACAGATCGAAATTCTGACGCCCGTTCCAGCCGCCTCCATGCCCAGGGTTTCGGCAAAGCCGATGAGGGCGGACTTCGAGGCGCTGTAGGCACTGTAGCCATGGATGCCGATCAACCCCAGACCGGACGACACGATCATGATTCGGCCGTCGCCACGGGCCTTCATCTGCGGATAGACCGCTCTGACTGCATTCACCACCCCATACAGATTGGTTTGCACCTGTTCGCGAAAGATGTCGCCGGGAACATCCTCGAAGAGGCCAGGTTCAACCATCCCCGCGCATGCCACAAGGATGTCACAGGGGCCAAGCTCTGCCTGAGCGGACGCAAGGGCCCGTGTCAGCTCCGGCTCCGAACCTACATCGACAGATGCCACATGAATGTCAGCTCTGCCGCCTTGATGTGATTCGAGAAGCCGGGCCCGCGCCTCGTGAAGCCTTTCGCTTCCCCGGGCAACGAGGGTAAGGCGTGCACCACGCGCCGCATAGATCCTTGCCACCTCCAGACCGATTCCGCTTGATCCGCCGGTCACGACGACGTGCATGGGTGCCCCCGTGTGCGCATCGCGGCTCAGGTCTTGCTGCTTGTCTGCAGCAGTGGCGCAAACTGCATCATTTTTTCCAGATCAAGCGACGCGAGACCAAAATTGCGGTCTTCCAGAAGCTTGAGCTTGCGTGCCGTGGCCTCCACGGCGTGGCGGATCTGCTCATCCGTATGGTTGCAGGTGATGAAGAAGCGCAGTCGCGCCATCCCTTCCGGAACTGCTGGATGGATGATCGGCAGCACATTGATGCCCTCGTCCAGCAGGTCGTTGGACAGTTGAACGGCACGAAGGGAGTCGCCGACGATGACGGGGACAACCGAGAAGCCGCCGCTCAAGCCAGTGTCGAGACCTGCCGCTCTGGCGCATTCCAGAAATAGCGCTCCATTGCGGTGCAACCTGTTGGTCCGTTCGGGCTCCGTGCGCAGGATCTCAAGTCCTGCCGACGCGGCCGCAGCCAGAACCGGCGAGAGACCGACGCTGTAGACGA
>JAEYTV010000193.1 GCA_023433855.1 Pseudomonadota bacterium
GCGGTTATACCTCCGTCCTCAACGGCGACCGCTTCCAGGTCAAACGCCTGTTCGTCACCCCCGGCAAGAAGCTGTCGCTGCAGAAGCATCATCATCGCTCCGAGCACTGGATCTGCGTCAGGGGAACAGCCGAGGTGACCATCGGGGACAGCGTGACCACCGTTCGCGAAAACGAATCCGTCTACATCCCCCAGGGCGAAGTCCATCGCCTCGCCAACCCCGGCAAGATCACACTCGAAATGATCGAGGTCCAGACCGGATCCTATCTCGGCGAGGACGACATCATCCGGATCATCGACGAATTCGGAAGAGGCTGAAAATCAGGGGGCGTTTCCCAGCCGATCAGTCGATTTCCTGGCGATGATCCAGATACCACTGGACGAAGGCCGCGACGCCCTCGTCCAGCCCGGTTTGCGGTTTCCGACCCGTGAGGGCGACAAGAAGATCGGGGCTTGCAAACGTCCTTGGCACATCCCCCTGCTGCATGGGCAGCATCTTGCGCCTTGCCGGCTTGCCCATCACCTTTTCGATCGTCTCGACGAAATCAAGCAAGCCGACCGGCTGCCCCCCGCCGATATTGACCACCCGGAAGGGAGCCTGATGTGAGAGGGTGTCGATTGCCTCGACGCGATTGTCTTCCCCGGGGGAGATCCGGGAAAGATCGATGATGGAATCCACCAGATCGTCGATATAGGTGAAGTCGCGGCTCATCTTCCCTTCCCCGTAGATCTCGATCTCGCGATCTTCGATCATCGCCTTCACGAACTTGAACAGGGCCATGTCTGGCCGGCCCCAGGGACCATAGACGGTGAAGAAGCGGAATGCGGTCGTCGGGACCTTGTAAAGGTGGGCATAGCTGTGCGCCATCACCTCCATGGCCTTCTTGCTGGCCGCATAAAAGGTGAGCGGCTCGTCCGCCTTGTCGCCCTCGCGGAACGGCACTTCCGGATTGGCCCCGTAAACAGAAGAGGTGGAGGCCAGCATGAGGTGCCCGATATTGAGTGCGCGGGCGATCTCCAGAACATTCCAGGAGCCGATCAGGTTCGAATCCAGATATGCCTTCGGGTTCTCAAGGCTGTAGCGCACTCCGGCCTGGGCGGCCAGGTGGATCAGGACGTCCGGCGCGAAGGCGACGATCTCAGTCTCAAGGCGCGACCTGTCCTCCAGCATCCCGCGTACCGGCCGGAACGCGGGAAACTGGACGAGCGCCGCATTGCGCGCTTCCTTCAGCCGGAGGCTGTAATAGGGTGTCATCCCGTCGAAGCCGAGCACCTCGTGCCCTTCCTGCAACAGCCGTCGTGCCAGATGGAAACCGATGAAACCTGCCGTCCCGGTGATGAAGTAGCGCATGTCGAACCCGCTGATGTGTCGGGTTGCCATAGCGCGAAAGAGGGAGGCTGTCACGCCGCATGCGCGATGGGACGGATCGGCCTGCTAATGGAAGAGGCGCAGACGCGCGGGCGGTGTTCCGGGGCGCCCGTTCTTGCGATCCACGGCAAACTGGATCAGATCCATGGATGCCTGGTCGGTGAGCGGCTTTGCCATCACCCCCACGGCACCGCTGACGCCAGCGGCAACAAGCCCCGGATTGCCGGTGATCATGATAACCACGATCCCGTATTCGGCGAGCGCCCTCGCGATCTCCGGCCCGGTTTCGCCATCTGCAAGGCGCACATCCACGAACGCGATGTCGGTGTCTCGCGTGTAGTTCAGCGCAACGGTCATGTCGGGAGCGATTCCAACAACGTTATGGCCGCTACGGTGGATGGCATCCTCGATGTCCATCGCCACCAGCAAGCTGTCCTCAACGATCAGGAACCGGTACTCCATGCGACAATCCTCCGCGCTGCGCGACAGCAAATAGACTCTGCTGCGCCATTGGCAATGGGCGTCGGGCCCCGGTGCCGTATTTTTGATCGCGCGGCCCAACAGAAAACCGCCTGCGGGTTCTCTCAGTCGGGCTCTCTCAAGTTTTCATGGACTTAAGAAAGGTTACCGCCCCTGCGGAACCCTCCGCAAGGTGACGGGTTAAAGCTCCGGGACGAGAACAAAAAAATGGAGAAGACAGTGAAAAAATTCATTCTTGCTTCCTGCGCAATTTTCGCGGCCTCCCTTGCAACTCAGGCCGCCGCACAAGAAGGTACCGTTAGCGGCGCAGCCGGCGGTGCCGTGACTGGTGCGATCGTTGGCGGTCCGGTCGGTGCCGCGGTCGGCGGGGTGGCCGGCGCAATTGCCGGCACGGCAATCGACCCGCCGCCGCGCGAAGTCGTCACGTATGTCGAAGAACAGCCGGCGCCCACCACCTCCGTCACCGTGGAAGAACGTGTCGTCGTCGGCAAGCCGCTTCCCGAGACCGTGGTGGTGACACCCGTGCCGAGCAACCCAACCTATGCATATGCGGTCGTCAACAATCAGCGCGTGATCGTCGACCCGCAGACGCACACCGTGGTTCAGGTCATCGAGTAGACCGGCTTCTGATCTAAGATAGAAGGCCCCGGCCGGCCGGCGGGGCCTTTTACACGAGCACCGCCTGATCGACCCGGTCCTGCTGGCCAAAAAACTTCAGATAACGCTCGACCTCCGCCGGATCGCCGGTTGCCTTGCGCGGATTGTCGGAGAGCTTCACGGCAGGACGTCCATTCGCGTCGCTGACCTTGCACACCAGGGAGATCGGCTTCAGGCTTTCGACATGCTGGGGGGCGCAGCCGGCGAAGTCGTTGGTGAGATTGGTCCCCCAGCCGAAACTCATCCGGACCCGGCCGTCAAAATGACGGTAGGTGGCGATGATCGCATCCACATCAAGCCCATCGGAGAAAATGAGCAGCTTGCTCTTTGGATCGCGACCCATGCGCTGCCACCATTCGATGATCTTCTCGCCACCTTCGATCGGAGGTGCGCTGTCGGGACGGAAGCCGGTCCAGTCGGCCACCCATTCGGGAGCATCCCTGAGGAAGGCAGCCGTGCCAAATGCATCGGGCAGGACAATCAAGAGGTTTCCATGATACAGGCGGTTCCAGTCCTTGAGGACTTCGTAAGGCGCCGCGCGCAATTCATCGTCGGTATTTGCGAGCGCGGCGACCACCATCGGCAACTCGTGAGCGTTCGTCCCCACGGCTTCAAGGTCAGAATCCATCGCGAGGAGCACGTTGCTTGTGCCCGTGAAGGCCTGGCCGACGCCCTCCTTGAGGGCCTCGACACACCAGCGCTGCCACAGGAAACTGTGCCGCCGGCGCGTGCCGAAGTCAGATATGCGAAGGTCAGGAAGTGCCCGCAGCCTTTCCACCTTCTCCCACATCTTCGCCTTGGCACGGGCATAGAGCACATCGAGCGTGAAGAGCCCCATCCGCCGCATCGCCGCCCGTGATCGGAGTTCGTTGATGATCGCAAGCGCCGGTATTTCCCACAGTGTCGTATCCTTCCAGCGCCCGTGGAAGCTCAGTTCGAACTGCCCGTCGCGCTTAGAGAGTTCGTATTCCGGCAGCCTGTATGTGGAGAGCCAGTTGAGGAACTCGGGCTCGAAGATCTGCTTGCGGCCGTAAAAGGTATTGCCGGCCAGCCAGATCATCTCCTTCTTCGACAGGCTGACCGAGCGTGCATGGTCCAGTTGCTCGCGCAGTGCTCCCTCGTCGATCTCCTCTGCGAGCTTGACCGTCGTGGTACGGTTGATCAGGGAGAAGGTCGCATCGACTTCGGGATACAGCTTCCAGATCATCTGAAGCATCAGAAGCTTGTAGAAATCCGTGTCGATCAGACTGCGAATGATCGGGTCGAGCTTCCAGGTGTGGTTGTAAACCCTGCTGGCGATATCAGTCTTGGTCATGCCTGCCCTGCCCGATCCTCCAGGATCGTCTCCGCTGAGTGAGATGCATCGGAGGCAGCGACATCAACCCCCGGGCAGTTTTATCGATAAAAACGCAGATGAAGTCCAGCCGCAAATCGGCCGCGGATGACGCGGCCGATCGTTCGATGATCTCAGGAGATTACCGGTCTCAGGGATTGCCGCCTGAAGCTCCGGCCGCCGGCGGCGGGGGATTAGCG
>JAEYTV010000279.1 GCA_023433855.1 Pseudomonadota bacterium
GCCCACCGGCGCAAGCGCCGTTTGGCGGAATCGAAAATATCGAATTCAGAATCGGCAGCTCAGAGATTTGAATCAAAAGAGCGCAATTTGTTTCGCGTTGCGGGCAACTTACCGCGCGTCAACACAGGTTGACCTGCCGCAAACGGCGTTGCTGAATCATTCTGTTTGAGTTCTGAATCAAAAATCCCGAACTCGGAATCAAAAGAGCGCAATTTGTCTCAGGTCCTGAAGACGTAGGGTACGTTGCCGACAACCTGCCTCACGTCGTCTTGGATCACCGTGCATCATTGCGATGATGCCCGAGGATCCATCCCTCCCATCGGCGCACGCCATCGATATCCGGAACACCTTCGTCACGCCGCCCGTCAACGACGTCGAGCATGCCGAGCAGGCCGACGGCTGCATCAAAACGGTCCTCACCGGCTTTGTCGGTGCCGAAGCCATCTTCGATCATCGGCAAAAAAGCATGAGCGTCGATATCCGGCCGTGCCTCAAGCCAAGGTATCATCATCTTCGCTATCCGCTGGCGGTCTCCCTGCCGCCGCTTGCTCCAGCCGCCCCGGCGCATGCCGAGCTGTCGGTAGACGTCACCCGGATAAGTCTCAGCGATGACGCATGGCCTCGTGTCGAGGAGATCAGCCAGTCGACCGTCGAAGGGCCAGAGGCCGATGTCGTCCAGCCGGGGGACGATCATCTCGCGCCACCCGGTGATGGCACCCTTGCCGACCTGGTTGCCGCCGAGCGTCCAAAACAGCATGCAGGCGGCCTGCCTATCCGGAGCCGCGCGTTCGCAGAGACGTAAGAGTGCCTGCGGATCGGTCACGCCCAGAGCATCGAAGAGATGCGCGCGTTGGGTGCCGCCCGGCCGCGCCGGATAGAAGGGGCGGTGGAGGGAGATACGGCTACGGTGGTCGGCAACGCTATACCAGTCCGACCAGATACCCGATCCGAACGAGGCAAGGGCTTCACGAAACGAACCGAGCTCGGTGGCATGCGCGTAGGCGACTGGAAGACCGATGGGGAAATCGAAGCCGAGGAGCAGAGAGCCTTTCTCCACCGATCTGGCCTCCATCCGGTCAATCAGAGCCGACGTGTCGCCCACCACCTCCGGCACATGGACCTGCCATCGCACGCCATCCCGGATGGCAGCCGTCATCCAGCGCTTCTTCCTGTCCATGCTCCAGTCGCAATGGGCGACGACAGCGATATTCATACCTTACTCCCCATCACGATGCACACCGAAGGCTATCATCTTCCACCGGCACGATCACTGTGTTTGAGGAGCCGCTTCACGGCCACTCCGTCAAGCGCCTGGGCATCGAACAGCGCCTTCACCAAAGCATCAAGTCTGTCCCGGTTTTCGTTCAGAACCTCGACGGCCCGTGCGAGCGCCTTATCAAGCCGTGCATGAATACGCGCCGCAAGATCCGGATTGCCATCAAGCACGGCGGTCGGATCCCGATCATCGCGATAGAGCAGCGGCTGGATGGCGCCGAACCCGAGGCTGCGCTCCAATGCGAGTGCAAGCTTTGTCGCACGTGCCAGATCGCTGTCATCGGTGCCACCAGATCCGGCAGACACGCTTCCGACGACGATCTGCTCGGCCGCCCTGCCCGCCATCAGCATCGATAGCATGTCCTCTCGATAGCCGAGCGTATCGCTGCCGGATGCGGTGAAGCCAAGCTGACTGTAGCCACCGCCACTTGGGCTATCGATGTTGAGGCCATGGATTGGCCCAAGCCGGAGAGCGTAGTGAACGACCGCGTGGCCGGACTCGTGGATGGCGAACCGCCAGCGCAGATCATAGGGCACCATCGGCCGGTCCATCCGGATGCCGTCCTCGATGTCCTCGTAACGGATCGACCGCTTCTCGCGGCGCGCTTTCAGCCGTGCCTGGCGAACGATCCGCTCAATGTCGGCTCCGGTGAGGCCCATGGCGCGGGTCGCCAGTCGGTTCAAGGCTGCCTGGATGGCATCCGGTGCCACTGATACAAGGTGCGTTGTTGTGGTGGTCATTTCACTGCTCCTTTCCGGGCTTCGTCGGAATCATGGTCACCGCTTTCTTCGCTGGCCCGTCCATTCGAGTCCGATGGCTCATCCGTCATGCCGGTGACTTCTGGTTCAAAATCCTCCACCTCGGTGCTGCCTGCGTTCTTGTCCGTGACCAGAGCCGCAACGTCATCGCCGAGATGATAGGCGAAGATCTCCGCGAGCGTGGCGACATCAGGCATGGGGATTTCGATATGCGTTTCCAACCGCCCCGAGCGTTTGATCGCATCATCGATCTGTTCCGGCCTGTTGGTGGCACCAACGATGATCAGCCCGTCGCTCTTCACCGCGCCATCAAGCAGTTCCAGCGCCTTGTTGACGAGCGTATTCCAGTAGTCGGCGTACTCCTGTTCCGCTGGCTGCCGTTTGCCGATGCCGTCGATCTCGTCGATAAACAGAATGGATGGTGCCATCGCGCGCGCTTCGGCAAAGGTCTTGGCCATCTTGTCGATGACATCGTTGAGATGCCCGCCCTGCAGCCAGGTGGAAACGGAGGTGACGACCAGTGGGACCTGCAAGGAGTTGCACAGCGCCCGGGCAAAGGTTGTCTTGCCGGTCCCCGGCGGCCCGTAGAGCAGAAGCTTGGTGCTCATATCCGCCCAGGCAAGCGAGCCTGCCCGGTAGTCGGCGAGATCCACTTTCAGATCCAGCGCCCAGGTCTTGGCCTTGCCGTAGCCGGACAGCGTTTCGACCGTCAGTGGCGGGCGACCGGACGCGTCGGCCTCCTTCATCGGCTCCGGCTGAATGACCTCGGCGCCGGATGGCTTGTCGCGCTTCCATCCGCCGCCGCTGCTATTTCCGGACGAGGTCTTCTCAGACGATGTCGCACCCTTCTTCGACTTCGATGGCTTGCCGGCGTCGGTCGTAGCCGGATCGGCTTCGCCATCATCGCCGTCCCGGGCCGCAATGCGATTGCGCTCGGTGAGCGACGCCAGCACTGCGATGACCTCAGGGGCACTTCGTCCCGGCCTGAACGCGAGCACGACGTCATCGACTGTCAGGTAGTGCGAGTCATAGGCATTCGACCACTGTTCCAGAGCGGCGATGCCGGTAGTGCCATGCATCGCTTCGATCATCGTACTGACGAACGCGTAATCGAGCCAGCCGGTGGCGAGATCGATGTCGGCGGCAATGGTGATCTCGGATGGAATTGTGTCCGACTTCTGCGAGATCGCCACGACCGGATAGTCCCGCGTCAGTGCATTCACCAGCCGCCGCTGCAGTGCCGTCCCACTGACGCGCCGGACATTGTCTCCGATGAACTGGATGTAGGTCCGACCACTATTCTGCAAGCCTGCGAAGCTGGAGTCGTCATAGACATAGTCACCATCAATGCCGTTCGGGGCACCGCCCGGGATGAAGCCAGGCACCTCGATCAGCCGCCGCATGGCCTGCTCGAAGCCTACCATCGGCGCATGCAGTGATACGACGGGCGCCGACATGGCAGCAGCACGCACAATCTTGGCGAAGGGCTGATTGCCGCTCTCGATCGCGCGGGCGAGCACAAGGGCGGCGACGATGTTGCTGACCAATGGCGACCTCCCCGCCCTGCCAACGAGGCCCACGGCGTAAGCCCGGTGTGCATGATCAGCGGCAGAGATACGCGCACCGCTCCCGGCCTGCGTCCCTCCGGACGGAGACGGCGAGACGGATGCATGAGGCGCGCCTTCGCTCACGACGATGTCGGATGGCTGTGGCGGCGGCAGAAGATAGCCGCCAAAATTCCGGCGCAGCCATGCCAGGTCGCGATCACGATCTCCCGACAGACGTGACGTATCGAAGGACGGTGCATAGCGCCGCAGCAAATGGCCGCCGACCTCGACAATCTTCATCTCCAACAACCCGTTGCGATGGGCGTTGCGCTGCGCCTCACGGCGGGCGATGCGTTCCAGGCGGCGGACGAACAAACGGGCGAGCTTATTCATCGATGCGGCCCTCTTCGTGTGCGGCAATAATTGCCGTTTTGGAATCGGACGACAGAGTGCTCGTCGGCTCGAGCCGCTTCAAACTACCCGGCCCTGCCTGGCGGCGCTCCCGGATCATGCGGCGACCGGGGCGGGACGCAGAGGGATCCGGTTTGACGGGATCCGGCGAAGACGATGCCACAAGATCGCGGTTACGTCCGGCAAGCCAGTCGAGCAACAGGCGGCAAGCGGCGTTGCCATTGTCGGCATGCGCCCGCAGTCGGTCGATGATCGTATCCGGGACGATGCCGGCGAACCCTTCTCCCTGCCGGACATGGCCAAGCGCCAATCCGATCAGCACAGCCGGATCGTCGGCAAGCGGACGGCGAAGACCAGATCCGGGATAGTGAAGAACGGTACCATGCGAGCGATGGCAGGCGAGGTTTGGTGATGACGTGGGCGAGATCGTCTCGCAACGGATGCGCGGTGGCACATCCGGATGGGTGTCGGAAGACATGGAAACTCCTTGACCGAACCGCTTGAGGTTCGGCGCCAATGAGATGAAGAAAGGATGAGAAAGCCACGGCCACTGGCCATGGCGGTCACGACAGATGCCTGACGGCGAGCGTCATGGCACGGCGTTCAAGCCATCAGTACACTTGGATCAGCGCGCCGCCGGGCGGCGGGCATAGCCAACGCGGAAGAAGACCGGCGTCGACGCGCCATCCTCGGTCTCATCGCACGAGCCGAAGACATCGTCGCCGAGATCATCACGAGCGAGGTCGTCGTCACCCGAGCGGACAGACTGGTCTTCCTCGAAGGTCCGGCTCGGTCCGTTGAGGTTGATCTGCGAGCGCATGGGGACTGACGAAGAGCCGGCCACGTCGGCCGCAACGGTCATGGCCCGCTCGTTCACCCCGATCGCCTTGCGCGCCTCGGCTTCGAGAAGCTGCTGCACACGACGACCAAAGCGCAGGCGCAATTCCGCCATGCAGGCCGCCACACCATCGATCTCCAACAGGTCGTCAATCTCGGACAGGGCCCAGACCCCGATGGTATGGTCGCTCGGGCGGCTGGCACCATCGACAATCGCCACTTCCACCGTGTCGACCATCAAACGCTTCTGGTTCTTGTAGAGCCAGTCCGGCAACACCATCGCCGACGCCATCATCTTGATCTTCAACTCCTCAAGGCGGCTCGTATCGCCATAGGATGCCAACGACCGCTTGAGGTCGAGGATGTAGGCCGTGTGCCTGGCGCGGTTCACGACGATCAGATCCGGCGTGTACGACCCTTTTGCCGGTGCCTCGCAATCAAGCTTCACGCCATCAAGGCTCGACCAGTCGTTTCCGGACAGGGCTTCCATCGCCGCCTTGACCAGTGGCAGTTTCAGGGACTGGGTCAAGACCAGGATGTTCGGGTTGGCTTTTGCAAGGCGGTCGACCGCCTGCTCCAACAGCTTGCCTTCCCGGAACGACACGGCGCGCACCAGCGAGGCGATGTTGACGTAGTTGCCGAGGATCTCGTCCTCGGTCGGTTCGCCATCCATGATGGCGGCAATGGCGCGATCGATCAGCAGATCGAGATCGGCCTCGACATCGGAGAAGCGAATGAGATGCGGATGACGGCGCAGGACCGCAGGCTCGTGGACTGAAGCCACAGGCTGAACTGCGTTGCGGCCAAAGCCAAACGGTCGCGGGCGGGATGCGGCAGCCGCGGCAACAAGATCGGCGCTGCCCATGGCGTTGATGGTCGAACGGAGAACTTCCCCCATGGGGGTCGAGGAGGTAAACGTGGTCATAGCCCGATTCCTTTTCGCGAAGGCTTGAGGGTCAGGCCCTTGTTGATGTTGCAAGCATCGGCAGGGGCCGTCTTGTTCCGGCCATCCGGAACGTCCGCAACCTGGCAGGACCCGAGGTCGGGCTCAAGGACCCCGATCATAAAAAAGAGAACGAAGCCGGTACAAGGTTAACGCCGGGCTCACAGTTCTCTGGCTGCAAGCGATCGAAAATCGCAAACCGGATTTCGTTGCCACAGAATTCTGGCTGGCTCCGGAAAATGAGAAAGGGCCGACAAGCGGCCCTCTCGAACTCGATGGCAAGACCGGGAGACCGGCCTTCCAAGTCAAACCGTGGCGGACGGTTGCGAAGACGGCTTTTTCGCTTCTAAGAATGCCGGACGCTGGACACGCTTGGTGGTCTTGGCCAAGGCTTCCGTCAACGTGGGGATCGATTCCTCCTCCGTCTTCTCAGGCATCGACAAGTCGACCGTAGCGACGATGCCAAAGGCCGCCGCCATCGACGTCACCGCGTCTTCGATCGATGGCGCTCCGGCTGCGGCCGGCGTCGAAGCCTCGAGCGTTTCGACCATCACTGTCTCGGCTACGGGAACCGCGAGGGCAGCCGCCTTCGCATCCGGCCAGCTCGGCCCTGCCTTTTTCGAGGTCGCCCAGTCGAGCAAGGGGACGACCTCGGTTTCCAGCCATGCCCGAAGCTCGGTTTTGTCAGGCCAAGTCGTATCACTACCCATCTTGTACAGCAGGGCGCTGACCGCAGCCCAGTTGGATCCAGACGGCAATCGAGTGGTGTCAATAACGAACGCAGCCCTGGGGTTGGGAGCGACGAACTGCGCAAGACTTTCGAGTTCCTTCTGCGCAAGACGTGCCGTCAGGTGCGTCTTCTCGGCAAGGGACTTTTTGACGATGTTCTTTTTCGGCAACGCTTCAGCCACGTGGCCGCGAATCTCCTCAAGGTGCGCAATGAACGACTTCATCCCATCTCGGACCTTGATTGCGATGATCGCCTTGAGCCCGTCGAGCCCACCAAGATCATACGGATCGCGTTCCGGGTTCTCATCGACGTCCGACTTCGACCCGGCGATAATTGCCGTGACGTCCTGAACCCTCAGGC
>JAEYTV010000357.1 GCA_023433855.1 Pseudomonadota bacterium
GATCGGCGACATGCGCCGGCTCACGCATCAGGCACGCGCCGAAGGTGCCGGACTGCACCCGGTCGGATGGGCAGCCGACATTGAGGTTGATCTCGTCGTATCCGTAGCCGGACGCGATGCGCACCGCCTCGACAAGCTTGCCCGCATCCGATCCGCCGAGTTGCAGGGCGACCGGATGCTCCTGCGGCGAATAGGACAGCAGCCTCTCGCGGGTGCCATGAATGATCGCATCCGCGACGATCATCTCGGTATAGAGCAAGGCCTCCCGAGACAGTTGGCGGTGCAGGAAACGGCAATGCCTGTCCGTCCAATCGATCATCGGGGCGACGGCGAAGATCTTCCCCTTGTAAATCATTGATTATCCATATTTCCTTTTCTTTTCATGTTGCGCCTGTTGCTCCACACGTTGCGCATCGTTGCGTATTTGACCATATCTCGGCGCATTCCTGACTGGTAAGTGTCACATTGTGACACCGGCTGGAGTGATGTGACACCGTGGGAACCATAGTCGAGAGAACCAGAGACGACGGATCGAAATCCTATATGCCGGAAAGACGGATAAAGCGCGACGGGAAAGTCATACACAGGGAGACGAAGACATTCGACCGACGCCCGGCCGCCGCCGCATTGATCGCGATGCGGGAGGAGGAACTATCGACGCCCTGCAAGATCGAGCGGCCGCACCATTCCCCTCGCCGCCTCAGCTTCCAGGTAGCGGTAGTCCCGAAGCCCTCGTTGCGACCGGTTGAGCAACCTACCACAGAACCGACGGCTGTGATTACCATAAGTTCTACTTTAGGAAAGTGCCGGCGGGAACACCCTATGACTGGCGAAGTAGCCTAATCTTCGGAAGTCCCGCCCGTCAGCTTGCATCGCAGATTGTCGCTGTGTAGCACATGTTTACAATGGCGGAGGATACATGGCTGCTTTTCGAAACGAGTTCATCGAGGGAAACACCTTTGAGGGCGCGGGCGCGGCGTCGCTCCGGGGGAAGATCGTCGTTCGAAAAGGAACGGGGAACGTGCTCTCCATCGGACAAGGAACGAAGTTCAGCGGCACTGTAGATATAACAGGGAATAACAACCGCGTCACAATAGGTGAGAACTGCCACTATCGCGGCGATATACTCGTGAAGGGGAACGGACAGACCGTCTCCTTCGGCGATAATTCAACAACCGTAAATGTCTACATCCTCTGCCAGGAGAACCGGGACGTCACCATTGGTAAGTGGTGCATGTTCTCGCGGGAGATCGAGATCCGAACAACGGACGCGCATTCGGTGATCGATCGCGAAACAGGGCGCCGTCTGAACAAACCAGCCTCTATCGTGGTGGGGGACCACGTATGGGTCGGAGTTGGCGCTATAATCAACAAAGGCGCGCAGATCCCTTCCGACAGTATTGTGGGGGCAATGTCGTTCGTTAACGGGCAATTCAGCGAGGAAGGCGTTATCATCGCGGGAGCGCCCGGCAAAATCGTCAGGCGCGGCATCACCTGGAACCGAGGGCGCCAGGCGAAATTCTCCCCGGAAGAAATCGATCACTGGAGAGCATAAGGCTCCTGTGACGCGGTGTAGGGAAGTCCTTATCGGGCCCTTCCCGTTCCGATCAAGCCAAAGAACACGCCGCGCCCTTTCGTCAACTTCGTAGCGGTAGCCGACAGCATTGCTATCTCGATATCAACTCGCCTGTTCGGTACGTTGAGCGCTTTTAGCCACTGCGGGGCTGAGGCATCAATGCCGCGATTGAAGCCCTGCCATAGGGTCAGGAGAAGGACGAGGCACAAATAGAGTGGGATACGCCTCCACGTTTGAGCGTCTTTCTTCCACTCTCCTAACAATTGCCACTCTCTGGAAATGTGTGCGGAAGAAATTGACGCACTGTGGCAACAGGCTCTGTCAACTTAACAGGGCTGGTTGAAACACTATCGGAGCAATGCTAGCCACCCATCTTATCTAACAGGGGTTGGGGCATGTCACCAGTAGAACGTTTTGCAAAGAGATACCTCACGAAAAGAGGATATAGGTTCCACAAGGATACTGGAGAAGATTATCTACTCTACGATTACCGAAAGGCCGATGGCTCGTTTGACTATGATCGCTACCGGAAAATCCAGGAAGAGACCAATATCCGGAAAATCGAGAACGTGTGGGCCGATCAACCGACGATCGAGTTCATATCGGGTTACTTGAAGTCAAAGAAGCCGAATCTCACGGCGGGGATCTGTCATGGCGTGCGACGAGGAAACGAGCAGCGCTGGTTTTCTGAGGCGCTGGGAATCCCGGTCATCGGTACGGACATCTCCTCGACGGCAGAACAATTCCCCAACACGGTCCAGTGGGATTTCCATGATCGGAAAGAGGAGTGGGTAGGCGCGTTCGATTTCGTCTACACGAATTCGCATGATCACGCCTATGATCCCAAGAAGGCTATAGACGCTTGGATAGATCAACTCACCGACGACGGCATGGTGTTTCTTGAGCACACCATCGACCACTCGGAAAGCGGTGCGAACGAGGCGGACCCATTCGGGGTGGATGCGCGGATACTACCTTACCTTATCACCCAATGGGGCGAAGGACGCTACGCGGTGACGGAAGTTCTACACGTTCCTCACCGAAAGCCCAAAGGAATGAAAATCTGGGTGATCGTCATCCGGAAGTTAAAATAGAACTCTTCCATCTAGCCCGACAGCCCCGCCTTCGAGCGGGGTTTTTCTTTGCCCCCACCCAAAAAACCGGAGGCCACCATGAAACTTCCCGGCCGTTGGCGCCACGCCCGCAAGCGCGCCCGGTCGCTGAAACTGATCGGCTTCGTCGGTGTGATGGAGATTGCCAACCAGGTCGTGCCGCCGATGTCCGATCCAGCGGGGCGCGGCTCAACAGCCATCCTTAATCCCGATTCTCCCCCATCCACTTTTCGTAAGTATCCTCCCGCTCGCTCGGCGTCAGGCCGCTTAGCTCGCCAAGCCCTGCGTCGATCGCCTTCTTGTCTCACTTCCGCGTGCGAGAGATAGGCGGCGGCATTGAGACGGGGCAAGCCAGACTGGCGCAGCCTGATGCGAATCCTTGAACAACGTCCCCCCGCCAGCCCGCATGCCGCGGGGCGGAACGATCTCACCCGACGTCCTCCCCGCCGCCGAAAAGGGCTAGGATTGTCAGGCGTTTTGAGAGACAAAGACGTCCCGAGACTCATTGTTCCAGGATGTCCTTTCATGCCCGCCACCGTGATCCCCGTTCCGCAACCGGTCCTGCTCGACGTGGAGGGGGTTGCCGAACGATTCCCGGTGCGCCGGGTCTACTGCGTCGGCCGCAACTACGCCGACCATGCGATCGAGATGGGGGGAGATCCGAGCCGGGAGCCACCATTCTTATTCCAGAAGAACCCGGACAACCTTTTTCACGGCGATACATTCCCCTACCCGCCACTCTCGTCCAACGTGCATTTCGAGGCGGAACTAGTGGTCGCGCTTTCCGGCGGCGGCACCGACATTGCCGTCGAGGATGCACTTTCGACGGTCTATGGTTATGCTGTCGGCATCGACTTCACCCGCCGCGACCTGCAAGACATCGCCAAGAAGATGAGCCGGCCCTGGGCGGCGGCCAAGGCGTTCGAGAAATCGGCGCCGGTCTCCGCCATCCTGCCGGCCGGCCGGATCGGCCATCCGCAGGCGGGCGCCATCTGGCTCGAGGTCAACGGCGAGCGCCGGCAGGACGGTAACCTCAACCAGATGATCTGGAAGCTGCCGGAAATCATTGCGGAACTTTCGAAAGTCTTCGAACTTGCCCCCGGCGACGTCATCATGACCGGAACGCCCGCCGGCGTCGGCGCGGTCCTGCGCGGCGACCAGGTGGAGGCCGGGATCGACGGGATCGGCAAGCTGACGCTGACAGTCGTCTGAGTTAACGCGGGAGGAGACGAGATGCCGATCTATGCGCTTGGTGAATTCGAACCGAAGCTGCCCGCCGCCGACCGGTACTGGGTGGCGCCGGATGCCACGGTCATCGGCAAGGTGGAGCTTGGCGAAGACGTCGGGATATGGTTCGGCTCGGTGCTTCGCGGCGACAACGAACCGATCGTGATCGGCGCCGGCTCGAATATCCAGGAGGGTGTGATGATCCATACCGATCCGCGCTTTCCGGTGGCGATCGGCAAGGATTGCACGATCGGCCACCACGCCATCATCCACGGCTGCACGATCGGCGACAATTCTCTGGTCGGCATGGGCGCCACCATCCTCAACGGAGCGAAGATCGGCAACAACTGCCTGGTCGGCGCCAACGCGCTCGTGACGGAAGGCAAGGAATTTCCCGACAACTCGCTGATCGTCGGCGCGCCCGCCAAGGCGATCCGCACCCTGGACGAGCAGGCGGTTGAAAATCTCCGGCAATCGGCGCTGCGCTACGTGGCCAACTGGAAACGCTTTTCCCGCGAGTTGCGCGAGATCTAGGCGGCGCAGCTTCCGCACAGGCCGCGAATTTCGATCGTGGCCTTTGCCGGCCTGAAACTGCGGCTCCTGGCCCAGCGGTCGAGGTGGTGGTCGACCTCCTGGTCGTGGAATTCGATCACATGACCGCAGCTTTCGCAGATGGCGAAGGCCACCGTTCCCTGGCCGTGGCCGGCACCACAGCATTCGCTTTCCCGATGGGCGCAGGCCACGAAGGCATTGAGGCTTTCGAGCCGGTGCACCATGCCGAATTCAGTGAGCTTGTCGAGCGCCCGATAGACCTGCAGCGGCGCGCGGAACCCATGGTCGCGCAGCTTGTCGAGGATCGTGTAGGCGCTCACCGGAGCCTCGGAGCGGCTGAGGACGTCAAAGACCAGGGACTGGTTTTTCGTCAGGACCGGTATGGATACTGGTGCGTTCATGACCGCACTCCCTTGTTGCGGGCCTTGGCGGCCGTGTTTCTTCCCGCTGCCGGAAGTAGGCTCAGCACGAAAAGTAGGAGCGCCGCGACCACAATGGAAGGCCCGGAAGGCGTATCGTAGGTCAGCGAGCCGAACAGGCCGCCGATCACGGCGACGGCTCCGATGAGTGCGCCCAGTACGGCCATCAGCTCCGGACTGGAGGAGAACCGCCGCGCCGTGGCAGCCGGAATGATCAGGAGAGAGGTGATCAGCATGATGCCGACCACCTTCATGGCGATGGCGATGACCAGCGCCATCAGAAGCATGAAGAGGAGCTTCGCCTGGCCAGGCTTCATTCCTTCCGCCTCCGCCAGTTCCTCGCTCACCGTCGAGGCGATCAGGGGTCGCCACAGGAACGCCAAGGCGACGAGCACCAGCGCACCGCCGCCCCAGATGAGAGCGATATCGGCACGGGTGACGGCCAGGATGTCGCCGAAGAGAAATGCAATGAGATCGATCCTCACCCAGGTCATGAAGGCCACCAGAACCAGTCCGATCGCCAACGCCGAATGGGAGAGAATGCCGAGCAGCGCGTCGGAGGACAGCGATTGCCGACGCTGCAGCACCAGAAGCAGGAGCGAAACGAGGGCGGCAACCGCAAAGACGGAGATCAAAAGGTTGATCTGCAGGAAGAGGGAAAGCGCCACGCCGAGCAGCGCGGAATGGGCCATCGTATCGCCGAAATAAGCCATTCTGCGCCAGACCACGAAGCAGCCGAGCGGACCCGCCGTCAGCGCAACGCCGATACCGGCCACAAGGGCGCGCGTGAAGAAGTCGTCAAGCACGGCCGTCCCTCGCCGATGAGGCCGCGTGAGCATGATGGACATGCTCCGTCGCGGCGTGAGGGTGGTCGTGCCGTTGATCGGCGTCCGGATGGCCGTGACCATGGTCGCCGCCGCCGCCCGGATGATCGTGGCTTTCGCCGTGGTGGTTGCGATCTCCGTGATGGTGGCCGTCGCCGGGATGGCAATGATCCGTCACCGAACCGTCGCCATGCAGCACGCGACCGTCCGGCAGATGCGTATGGTCGTGATGATGGCTATAGACGGCAAGCGAGCGGGAATTGCCGCCGAAGAGCCTCAGATAATCTGCACTCCGGCTGACCGTTTCGGGTGTGCCCCGACAGCAGACATGGCCGTTGAGGCAGATGACCGTATCGGTCCCGGCCATGACCATGTGGAGGTCGTGGGAGATCATCAGGATACCGCAACCGGTGGAAGCGCGTATGGAGCGGATGAGGTCGTACAGGGCCGCCTCGCCGGCAAAATCGACGCCCTGGACCGGTTCGTCGAGCACCATCAGGTCAGGCTTGCGGGCGATCGCCCGGGCGAGCAGGGCACGCTGGAATTCGCCGCCGGAAAGATGCCGCACCTCCGCATCCGCCAGATGTGCGATGCCGGTCGCCTCCAGAGCGGCGCGAAGCTCCGCGTCTGCCAGGCTGCCGGTCAACTGCATCAGCCGGCGGACGGAGAGTGGCATTGTCCAGTCGATCGCCAGCTTCTGCGGTACGTAACCGACGCGCAATTGGTGTTCTCTCGTCACAGAGCCCTCGTCCGGCCGCAGGACGCCGATAGCGAGCTTCGCCGTCGTAGACTTGCCGGCACCGTTCGGGCCGATGAGTGTCACCACCTCGCCGCGGCTGATGGAGAGATCGACGCCACGCACAAGCCAGCGTCCGTCCCGGTACACGCCGGCATCGGCCAATGAGACCAGCTTGCCGCCGCCGGTGGAAATAGCGCGATTGTCCATCAGCATGTTTTCCAAGATCCCTGTTGTCAGTGGCTATCGCACACGTTATAGCATAACGCAATTGATGTAATAACA
>JAEYTV010000392.1 GCA_023433855.1 Pseudomonadota bacterium
CTCATGAACACCGTGTGGTCGCGCACGAAGGTTTCGTTGACCCGACCGGTCTGGATGATGTGGTTGGCGATGTAGTTCAGAATCGCGAGATCGGTTCCCGGCTTGAAGACGACCGGGATGTCGGCAAGGTCCATCGAACGGTGTGTGAAGGTCGACAGCACCGCGCAGCGCACATGCGGATGCCCTAGCCTGCGGTCAGCCACCCGGGTCCACAGGATCGGGTGCATCTCCGCCATGTTCGAACCCCACAGCACGAAGGCGTCGGCGTGCTCGAAATCGTCGTAGCAGCCCATCGGCTCGTCCATGCCGAAGGTGCGCATGAAGGCGTAGGCGGCCGACGCCATGCAATGGCGTGCATTGGGATCGAGATTGTTCGAGCGGAAGCCGCCGCGCATCAGCTTGGTCGCGGCGTAGCCCTCGAAAATGGTCCACTGGCCCGAGCCGAACATGCCGACGGCCTCGGGACCCTTTTCGCGCAGCACTTTCTTGCACTTCTCCGCCATCAGGTCGAAGGCCTCGTCCCACGACACCGGCTCGAACTCGCCGTCCTTGTCGTAGACGCCGCCGCGCTTGCGCATCAGCGGCGTGGTCAGGCGGTCCTCGCCATACATGATCTTGGAGAGGAAGTAGCCTTTCACGCAGTTCAGGCCGCGGTTGACCTCGGCCTGCATGTCGCCATGCGTGGCCACCACATGGCCGTCCTTGACGCCGACCATCACGCCGCAGCCCGTTCCGCAGAAGCGGCATGGCGCTTTCGACCACTTGATTTCGAGCGCCTCGACCCCGCCGGGAACCGGCTGCGCGGCCGCGGGAAGCGCGATTCCCGCCGATGCCGCGGCGAGCGAGGCCGCATGCGCCTTCAGCAGATCGCGACGGTTGATGGTTGCCGTCATGACCTTACATCCTCCGGTTCGTCGATGTGCTCGAACACCATGTTGGCGGTGATCACGCCGTCCAGCGTCGAGATGGCGATCAGCGTCTCTCCCAGCATGCCGCTGGTCGGCCCCTCGATCGTGACGACGAGCCTGCTGCCTTCGCTGGCATGGACTTCTACGCCGGGCATTGCGGCTATGCGCCTGCCAATCTCCTCGCGCCGTGAGGGATGCGTGACGACCACCGCGCTCGAAATATGATGTCGTGAGGGGACATCACCCTTGAAGAACGACCTGCGGCTTATCTTCGGGCTGTCCTGCATCGCCTCACCCTCCAGGCGGGCCGGGCGGCCCGAACACGATCTGATACATCCAGACGAGGAAGCCATAGCCGCCGACCACGCCGACGGCCACGATGGGCCAAATTCCAAAGGCAAGGACGAGGAACGCCAACAATTCTCGCCGCCGGGCCTTCGACCTCGAAGGTTCGGACCCGGAAAGGGCGGTCTCGCTGTCCTGGGTCATGACTTCCTCATGTGCCTTGGACCGGCTGGACGCTGTGGCGTCGTTCCGTTGGAGAGGCTAGCGACTTAAGTGGTTTTATCAATACCCAATTTACGTATCACGACGATGGCGTGCGCGAGCTCACGCTCCGACGCGGCGGCTCCACAGGATCGGCGCGTAGCGGACGGCAAACAGCAGGAACGCAGCGCTCCAGAGCGCCCCGCCACAGACGAGCACATGGGCGTACCAATCTCCGGCGAACGGCGCCGCAACCCGAAGCATGGCTCCTGCCGTGACGGCCGCGTAGATCGTGACGGTCGCCCGGTCCGCGACGATCTCCCGTCCCGTATGGCCGAGGCTGGCCCGGGTCATGACGGCGAGCGTCATGGTGCCCATGGCGCCTGCCGTCAATGCATGAAGCGCTGCGCTTTCGGGGAGTGTATCGAGGAGCATCGAGCCCCCCGACAAGAGGAGTGCGATGCAGAGCCAGGCGTAGCCGGCATGGAGGATCAACACGACCGGCTCCCTCATGGTCCGCTGGCCTTGCCAGCGCACGAGACGCGCTGCCAGAAGCGTCCCGGCGAGTGCGAGCATGGCGCCTGCAGCGGTCGAATTTGGAAAGGCGATCCACATTGCAGCACCGATGGCAGTGGCCACGAGTGCTGCCTTGTCCAAGGCGCCGAAACTTGCCGGGAGGCGAGTCTCGCCGTTCTTGACGAGCCAGTTCCGAGTGAAGCTCGGGACGATGCGTCCGCCGATGAGTGCAAGCAGGAAAGCGATTGCGGCCAGCGCCAGCCGCACGCCGAAGCCCTGCGGAAGGAAACCGAGGTTGGCTGCGTGATCAAACGCGTTAGCGAGCCCGATCAACGTGATCAAGACGACCACGGGCAGGTTCTTCCAGTTACGGCCCGCTACCACCTCGCGCCACACCGCGTAGCCCAACACTGCCGGGAACAGAATGTCGACGGACAATGCCGTAACGGTGTCGGGCGCTGCAACGCAGGCGATGCGGCCTGCCAGCCATAGCGACACGAGGCCGGCGAGAGGCCGGCCGCTCAGCGGCAGCCGGCCGGTCCAGTTCGGGATGGCGGTCAGCACAAAGCCGGCCAGCACGGCCTGCAGGTAGCCGAAAATCATCTCGTGGGCGTGCCAGTGAAAGCCGGGGAACGGTCCAGGCAGCGCATGTCCCGAGAAATACATCCAGAGCCAAGCCGGGACGGCGACGCCCGCGTGGAGGGCAGCCAGGAAGAAAAAGGGCCTGAACCCGTACTGGAGGATGGGCGGCATCGAGTGCACGCGACCGCGCCCGTCACGCGACATGTCGCCTGATTTGCGCATCGAACGCAGGACCGACCTGTCGGTTTGCGTCGACGTGGTCATTCGCTGGCTCCGGCCTGGGCTTCCCGTACCGAGCGCACTCCCTTCGTTGCAATGTCGCGGATTTCCCGCAGCACGTCTGCGACCTCTTTCAGGCTCGGCCGATCAGGTCGCTCCGGCAGGATCTGCAGGAGTTCGTCCAGCAGGGCGAGCGCGACTGCGATTGCGTCGCGCGTCCCGTGCAGCATCTCAAAGCCGCCAACCTGCAAGTCCGCGGGCGGCTTGCTTACTGTCGGGCGTAAATCCTGCATGATCAATCCTTGCCTGAATGATGGGTGACGGGTTGGGAACCGATGGTGGGCCAGGAACCGGCCGTGCGCGCCCAAAGACGCATCGCGACGAGCCTAGTGCGGGCGAAAGGAGAGCCGTCGCGAACGAGGCGGAAGCCGAGGTGTTCCGGTGGCGTTCCGACGGCACATCCGCCGCTTTTGCCGTTTCGGACGAAGTTGGACATGTATGCCCGGTGACGTCCCTCGAGCACGTGCACGCCGCAGTTCTCCGTCGTGCTGTCTATTGCGCCGCCGGTCGTCAGCGTCGTCCGCGCGTAGCACGTCGAGGTCCATTCCCAGACATTGCCGCCAAAGTCCTGCAGCCCATTCGCGTTGGCTCCGTAGAAGCCGCGCGCCTTCACTACCGGATCGGCCAGACGCTTCTGCGCCGCTCCCTCCCGGTAGCGGCGCAACCAGGCTACGGCAGGATTCGCCGGATCGTCAGGTGCGGCCGAGGACGTGTCGCCCGCAAAGCGTTTTCCGGCGGCAGCGGCGGCTTCCTCTGCCGTCGGCAGCCTCCAGGGATAACCGGTCTTCCTCGAATACCAGTTGGCGAACGCGGCCGCGTCCAGATAACTCACGCCAGTAACAGGCACGTTCGCTCCGGGGTGGCCTGCACCGTCGGCCGGATCGCATGCACCGTCGGCGACGCAGAGCGAGTAGTCCGCGGCGCCGACCTGCTGCTTCATGATCCTGAAGCCGCGGATCTTGACCGTCGCAACCGGGGACGCCGCGGGCGTGCCCTCGACGAGGAATTCACCGGAGGCTGGAAACTCGAGTTCAACAGTCCGGACCGCGACGGTTTCTGCGATCTCGCTGGCCGAATAGGCATGATGGGCGATACCGGCCGCCGTCGCAGGCAAGGCGATGGCAGCAGCCGCACTAAGCAGCGCGTCGAATAGGTGGAATTGCATATCCGTTCCCGAAGGAAAATGGCGGCCCGGGATTACCGGGCCGCATGCGCCGTCAGTGGGTGGGGATCGGCCCGGGAGCCTCGACCTGCCTCATCAGATCGTCGTTCCATTCACCCTCGACCAGGAAGTGCGCAGTCGCCCCGAGTTCTACGGCCTCGATCAGGTTGTGGTTCACGTAGGCGTACACGCCCGGCTGGAGGAAGGTATAGAGCGCCGCGCCGGCCGATCCGCCGCGGATGAACCAGGTCTCCAAGTCCTTGGCGGGCGGGTTGGCGAACTTGCCTTCTTCCCAGACGTAGTCTCCGTGGCCGCCGATCAGGTGCGGGCGGGTGTCGCGGTGGGCCTGGCTGTGGACGATCAGCACCGTCTCGCCGACCCTCGCCTTCATGGCGTTGTCGCCTGTCAGTGCACCCTTGGCGCCGTTGAAGACGACATGGGTGGGCACGAGGCCCTTCATGACCGCGAGCGTGTCGGCGTAGCTGTCGCCGTGGCTCTCATAAGCCTTGAAGTTGCCGTCTTCGTCGCGCGGAATGTAGAAGTCGTTTTCGCCGATGTAGAAGACCTTGTCGTAGGCAATCGGCTCGCCCTTCTCGTTCTTCAAGCCATCGCGCGGCAGGATCATGATCGTGCCGCTCATGCCTGACACCACGTGCCACGGGATCATCGGCCCCTCGGGAGCGCAATGGTAGACGAAGGTGCCGGTCCGGGTCGCCTTGAAGCGGAGCTTCACCTGCTCGCCGGGATTGACCAAGGTCAGCGCGCCGCCGCCCAGCGCACCCGTGGCGGCGTGGAAGTCGATGTTGTGCGGCATCGAGTTGCTGCCGGGGTTCATCAGGGTCAGTTCGACGTAATCGCCTTCGTGGACGACCATCATCGGGCCGGGAATCGAGCCGTTGAAGGTCATGCCCTGGAGAGTGGCGCCCTCGTCGTCGATGACGACAGGCTTCTCCTCGATCGTCATCACGAACTCGATGACCTTCGGGCCGCCCCTCGCGACCTGGTCGTGCGCGTGCACGAAAGGCGGGGCGACCAGCGTGACCTGCTCGCGCGCAAGCGCGGCAATCCCGGCCTCGCCCGCGAAAGCCATCGGGGAAATCGCGGCCAGCAACGTGGTCGCCGCCGTCCCAATAAGTGCCTGGCGACGCGTGAACATGACGGTTCTCCTTTGCGATCCATCGTTGTTGATGGGGAGAACCTACGCCAGCCGCCGCGCGCGTATTTGCGCTGGAGCAAACTTGCTGCGGATTTCGGTATCAGGCGCATTAAGTTCACCGACTCTTTAGTGCAATTCGATGAGGCGCAACCACGACCTCCAGCGGGGGTCCGTGACGATGTCCGCTTTCAGGATGCGGCAATCGGATCTGTACGGCTAATATGGGGGCGCGAAGCAGACGCCACGCCGAAGTCGCATAACATCACTTATGAAAGGGCGTGCTTTGTCCGATGGAGCTTTGGCAACCGCTTCGAATCGAAGGATTCGACGAACCGCGTTGGGTGACACTAGCAAAAATCACTCTGATCCGTTCACCGGCCGCCTCTCGACTGGGCATTGGGCTTGTAAGGTGGCCGTGCAAAGCACACGATAACTTGGATGAGTAGCCACGGCGAGATGCCAAAGGATTCACATGAATCCCAGTCCAGGACTTGAGCTTGTTCATTCGTTCGTCGTCGTCGCTGAGGAACTAAGCATTACGCACGTTAATGGAAGTGTCCTTGCCAAATGCCGCCACACCCGCTCGGTCAGATAGCCTGCTGCCTCGCACTTCTGGAATTTGATGCCCGGCTTGTAGCAACCGGAACTTGAGCAGACTGGGCCGGCTTTTCAAACTCCTCAGTTCCCAGTAGCAGCCTAGCGGCACTTCCGACACCGCAGCCGGATAGCCCGCTCATAGCAGGCATCACTATGCGGCAGGTCGAGCACGAAGAAGCGGACTTTTGTTCAACGCCTGCGATCACCACCATCGCCTCGCCGAAGTCGGCCTGGGCGTGGCCGGGTGGATGCGCCAGCGGCACGAACACTTCCTGACGGTGCTGATCCCACTCGCGCATGTCGTCCTTGATGCCTCGAGAAGCGCAAACGCACGGGTTTTGCCGGAACCTTGGTGATCAGGTCTTCGCAGGACCTTCGTCCGTGGCCGTTTCGAAAGCGCGAAGCGCGGCCTCAGCGTTGTGATAAAGCGCATTCGGACCCAACTTCTCAGGGAGTTTCGACGCTCGAAGGTAGTCGAGTACGTTCGGATTCAGTTCCGCCAGCCACAGCTTTACTCCCCGACCCGACAGGCGTTGGTGGCCTTCCACCAGCATCTGCAGCGCGGAGTATTCGATGTCCACGACGCTGCTTAGGTCAAGCACGACGACACGAGGGCTGTATAGGGAAATCGCGTTCTGAATCTGGTCGGCCACCTGCTGCGCATTCAGGAAGAACAGACGGCCTTCCGGTCGAAGGATAAGCAGGCCGTCAACGGTCTCATCCTCCGGGTGGGTCGGAGAAAGCGGCCGGAGTATGTCGGCTCCCTTCTTGCGGCCGATGACGTGCACGATCGGGTTCGCAACTTGTGCCGCGAGACCGACAAGCGAGAGGACGATCGCCACCACGATTCCTTGCAGGGTGCCAAAAAACAGCACACCGAGGAACGCCACCACCGCCCACCAGAACTCCATTCGCCTGATTGCGAGAATCGATGCGAATTCGCCGGGCTTGATGAGGCCGATCGAATAGACGATCACTATAGCGGCAAGTACGCCTTGGGGCAGAAGTCCGAGGAGCGGCGCCAAAGCGAGCATCGTGGCGGCCGATGCAGCCGCAGTGACAAGGGATGCCTTTTGTGTTCGTCCACCGACCGCGCGAACAACGGCGGTTTGCGACGTTCCCCCGCCAGCCGGCATGGATCCGAAGAAGGCCCCGACGAAATTGGCGCCGCCCGTCGCAACAAGCTCGCGATCCGCTCTGATGGGCGGATCGGATGATATGGAGAAGGCTTTGCCGGCTGCAGCCGTTTCAGTGAAGCTCATCAAGGCGATGCCAAGCGCTCCGGGAAGAAGCGTTTGGATCAGTGCCAAATCCGGCAGCGTTGGCGAAGGAAGAGCCTGCGGAATGTGGCCAACGGTGGCCACGCCGAACGCGCTTACCCCGAAGAACCACGAGAGTGCTATGGCCGCCCCCATCGCGATCAAGGGTGCGGGAGCATGCGCCCAGTACCGTTCGATCAGAAGCAATCCGACAATTGTTGCTGCCGCGAACGCCAGGGTAAGCGATGATGTCTGGGGCAAGTGCTGTGTCACGCTCCAGATGTCCCGGAAAAAACCTTCCTTCGCGATATGAATGCCAAGCAGTTTTGGAATCTGGTCGAGCACGATCACCATCCCAATGCCGGCCTTGAATCCGGTCAGCACGGGCGACGAGATGAAATTCGCTACAAAACCGAGTTTCAGCACGGAAGCGGCCAGCAAGATCGCGCCTGCCAGCGCGGTGAGCGTTGCCGTGGCTACGATGAGCCTGGCCGGATCGCCGTCCGGGACGGCAATACCCAGTTGCGTGCCGGTGAGGATCGCCAGCGTCGTCGTGGAACTCACGCTCAGAACGCGCGACGTGCCAAGGAGTGCATAGACGATCAACGGCACGAAGGCGGTGTAGAGTCCAACGCTAACAGGAAGGCCGGCAACCGTCGCATAAGCCATCGCTTTGGGAAGCACGACTGCCGCAGCAGTCAGTCCCGCGACAATGTCAGGTCTGATGCCGTCCGTCGGCGCGACGGCCCGACCACTTCCAGATAACAGGTTCTGCGTCGCCATTCTGGACACCTCATCCTCATCCGAGCAGACAAAGCCGCGTCGCGATCGGACACTCGGTTCCTTCACAATTGTCGTCGGCTGGATATCCTTCCTGCTCGTACCGATCGCGATCGATATCGTCCTGTGGACCTGCTAGCCGGCCCGGATAGGAACTTTGGGCTCAAGGGCCTGCCGCACTTTCCTGGCGCACCGGCGAGTTGGTTTCAGCTGCCCGCGCCTCGTAACGGCCCCTCTCGGCAACCCAGGCATTGAGCAGCGTGTACGTCACCGCAAGAACGGTAGGGCCAATGAATATCCCGAGGAAGCCGAACGCGATCAGACCTCCGACCACACCGGCAAGTATGAGCAGCAGCGGCAGTGCCGCGCCACGTCTGATCAGGATCGGCCTTATGAACTGGTCGACAGTCATGGCGACTATCGTGAACGCGAGCAGGACCGTGCCCCAGAACGCATCATCCGAATAGTATACCCATACTACCGCCGGAATGAGCACCAGGGCGGGGCCGAGTTGGATGAGACAGAGGACGAACATAAGTGCAGTGAGCAGCCCTACAAACTGGATACCCGCCACCGCTAGTCCGACCCCTCCCACGATGCTCTGGGCCAAGGCGGTCACCACGACGCCCAGTGCGACACTTCGGATGGCTTGCCCGGCGAGATGCACCGCCGCCTCACCCCGATCGCCGCCGAGTCGGCGGCCGAAACGCAGGATGTAATCGGCGGCCCTCTCGCCGCCCGAATACATGACGGCCGCTATCGCCGTGGTGAGCAGGAGTTGGACAAACATGCTGCCCAGCCCTCCGGCGACGGACGCGAACCATTGGGTGAGCTTGCCGGCATACGGCGAGAGCCGGGACAGGAAGTCCTGGGCGCCTGCCGACTGCAGCTTGCTCCAGGCATTTGCCGCCCCCGTCCCTATGATGGGCAAGCCGACAAGCCAGTCAGGCGGGGGCGGCATGCGCAGTGAGAGGACGGTTCGCAGAAGTTCTGCGATCAGGTCGATATTCGTGACCACGGTACTGACCGCCAGCCATAGCGGTATGATCAGAATCAGCAGTATCGCGACTATCATGAGGAGCACCGCGATCCCCCGGCGATTGCCGACGTGGCGCTGTACCCACAACAGCAATGGCCACGTGGCGAGCACCAAGGTTGCCGCCCACAGGATCGCTGGCAGGAAGGGCTGCATCACCCAGAAGCTGGCCAAGATAAGCCCGCCGATGAACAGGACCGTGAGGGTTATCCTGCCGATATCCTGATGCCCAGACGTCATCGATGCGTACCTCGTCGGTCACCAGCACACACGGCCGCCGATCCCTCTGCTGCAAAACGGCCATGGGGTTTCCGGCCGATCTCAATGCCCTCCAGAGAATACGAGCGTCTGGAAGGGCAGCAGGAGTGCATGGATCCGGAGAACGATCGCATGCACCACGCCCACCGTGTCGATCATGTGCAAGTACAGGCTGGTCATGGCACCGAGATCTTCGTTCTGAAGGCGGTCGTGGTTGTTCGTATAGGCATTGGCGAGGCACTTGCTGCCTGGCGGAACCTTGTCGAATCCACCCTCGAAAAGTGGCTCCAGGTAGACAGTAAGCGTCCCGGGTACCGCAGACTGCTGGAGGTCAATCAACTGGTCCGACGCGCGCAATTGCCCAGTTGCGATAAGGCCCTGTACATCCGTCACCACCATCGGGATGATCGTGAGTGGGTTCGATATGCAAGTGGCCTCGGCCACCATGCCCACCCTGATTACCTGGGCTTCGAGCTGGTTGAACCCCGCTACGAGACCCCAGCGGCCGGCGTCCGCCGGAATAAGCACGCCGGCCGGCCGCATCAGCGGGTTGACGATGTCGCCTTTTCTGAGCGTGAACTGCTCCAGCGTGCCGTCAATTCCGGCGCGGACCATGGTTTTGTCCAACTCGACCTGGGCTTGCGCAAGTTGCGCCTGGGCGCAGGCTTTCTGTGCCGGCAGAACCGACGAAATCTGCGTCTCGGCCGTTCCTTTGTTGGCTTTGGCCGTCAAAACCGCGGCATCCCTACCGGCGACAAGGATTTGCAGTCTTTCGATCTCTCGCGCGGCAACCGAAGCCTCGTGTCGCTTGCGCAATTCCGTCTTGGTTTCGAGTTCCTGCAAGGCTTGCTGGTGAGAGGCCTCGGCTTCCCGGATACGCGCATCGGCGGCCGCTAGTTCCGAGGTCGCCGACACGATGGCGGCGTCGATTTCCGCTAGGCGACGGTTGGCAGTCTCCAGCGCCGCCTCTTCCTCGGAGCTATCCAGCTTGAAGATCGGCTGGCCCGCTTTAACGATGTCCCTGACTTTGACGTAGACCTCCTCGACACGGCCGGATCCTTCGGGGAGAACCGGCACCGTGCGGAAGATGGACACCGCATTCGAGGTCGACGGATGGAAATACAGAATAAGGGTGATGAGCGAAATTGTAAGGACGAGGCACGCCGTTATTCCATAGCGGAGCTCGAACCATATCGAGTAAAGCGTGATCTCCCGGCCGAGCCGCTTTCCCTGCGCGTAGCGCCGGTAGAGGTAGTCCGGCAGGATCGTGACCAGCGAGCATAGAAGCAGTTCGATCATAGTTGACCTCTTGCTTGGCCCCGCTTGTGTGACACGGACCTAGCCCTCGACCCGGAAGCGATCCGGCTGCTCGTGAACCACCGAGATCGTCTCGACAGGGGCAGATTGTTTGCCGTCAGCGGTGTGCGGCGCTGCGGCCGCGTGGGTCTGAGATGCATTCTAT
>JAEYTV010000404.1 GCA_023433855.1 Pseudomonadota bacterium
CCTCAAGCACGGCCTGCGCCTGCTGCCTGTCTTCGAACCGGAGTAACAAGGGCGCAGATTGGGCCACCACGACAGCCGTCCTTCAAACAAGCCCGGTGAGGGCGCCCGCCGTTGTTCCCGTCGCAAGCACCCGGACCACCCGCAGCGGGAGGAGACTGCCGGCGGTGACGTTCACGAGCGTCAGGGTCTCACCATGCAACATCCGGACCGAGAGATTTCCCCCCGTTCCGACATACAGGGCGCGGGTCGTTTCCGGCAGGTCGACGCCGTCGCTCGGCGCAATCACGAAACCGGAAGACGCCGGTCCGGAAAGGGAAGCTTCTGAGTGGGCGAAACGATCGGGCATCGGTGAACCTCCTGTTCGATGATCGCCGTCATTTTCCGCCACCTGATCCCACGGTGGAAATCGAAGTTTCGAAAGATCATACCAGTGCGGCCCGCCGGTGGTGCCGGCTGTCGGGGTTTACGGTTCAACGCGGCGGAAGAACCGAGGTTCCTCAAGCGCTTACACTTTTGCGGGGAGGAGGAGTGGGTAGGGCGGGACAATGCACATATATCACCAGTCGCCGTCCCGCCGGATCCTGTTCATCCCCGCTCTTGCGCAAACCGGATGGTGAATTCCCGACGCATTTGCTCTAGAAGGAGACGATGGATACTACGCGCACCACAGACCAGCAGGGCAATCTGGCCGAATATTCGGTGTCGGAACTCTCCGGCTCGATCAAGCGCACTGTCGAGAACGCTTTCGATCATGTCCGGGTGCGCGGCGAGATTTCCGGCTACCGCGGCCAGCATTCTTCCGGCCATGCCTATTTCTGCCTGAAGGACGATCGCTCGCGGATCGACGCCGTGATCTGGAAGGGCACCTTCCCGCGCATCCGGTTTCGCCCCGAGGAAGGCATGGAAGTTATCGCCACCGGCAGAGTGACGACCTTTCCGGGGTCATCGAAATACCAGATTGTGATCGAGAACATGGAGCCTGCGGGGGCCGGGGCCCTGATGGCGCTTCTGGAGGAGCGCCGCCGCAGGCTGGCCGCCGAGGGGCTTTTCGACCAGAATCGCAAGCGGCCTCTGCCCTATCTTCCTCATGTCATCGGGGTCGTCACATCGCCGACAGGCGCGGTGATCCGCGATATCCTGCACCGCATCTCGGACCGCTTTCCGGTCCACGTCATCGTCTGGCCCGTCAAGGTACAGGGAGAAGGATCCGGGGACGAGGTCGCGGCAGCCATCCGCGGTTTCAACGCGATCGACAACGATGGTCCGGTCAAGCGCCCGGATGTCCTGATCGTTGCCCGCGGAGGCGGCAGCCTCGAGGATCTGTGGGGCTTCAACGACGAGGCGGTGGTGCGTGCGGCGGCGGAAAGCCGGATTCCGCTGATTTCCGCCGTCGGCCACGAGACGGACTGGACGTTGATCGACCATGCCGCAGACATGCGGGCGCCGACGCCGACGGGCGCGGCTGAAATGGCGGTGCCGGTAAGGGCCGATCTGGAGGCGCAGACGGCGAACCTCGCTGCCCGCCTGCGAGGGGGCGCCAGCCGCCAGATGGATCACCGTCGCCAGGCTTTGCAGGCACTGGTTCGGGTACTGCCCTCGCTGGACCAACTGCTTGCTCTTCCAAGGCGGCGCTTCGACGAGGCGACCGCCGGCCTCGGCCGCGGACTGGAGCGGACAACGGTGGTCAAGCGACGTGCCTTTGAGCGGGCCTCGTCCGGTCTGCGGCTGGAACTGCTGACGAACCGGCTGGCGCAGCAGCGGCAGCAACTTGCTGATCGTATGCAGCGCAGCGAACGGTGTCTGGAGAGGCATGTGCTCAAGGAGCACAACCGGGTTGCGAAAGCCGCGGCCTCCTTGTCGGCCTTGCCGGTGCGGCTGATCGGCCAGGTGATGCGGGAGCGCCAGCACGTGAATTCGCTGGCGCGTCATGCCGATACCGCGATCTCCCATGCCCTGGCGCGCAGCCGCGACGCCATAACGTCGCAGGACCGCGTTTTGCAGTCGCTGTCCTACAAGAACGTCCTGAGGCGCGGCTTCGCAGTGGTGCGTGGCGAGGACGACCAGCCGCTTACCCGGGCGGCCGGGATCAGCGAGGGGCTGGCGATCTCCGTCGAGTTTGCCGATGGTCGGATCGCCGCCGTAACGGGAGAGGCGGGCGAGTTGACGGAACGGCCCGGCGTGCCGCCGCAGCCGAAGAAGAAGATCTCCCCGAAGGCTGAGCCATCCGCGCAGCCGAAACAGGGCAGCCTTTTCTGATTGGCCCCCGCACCCTGCAGTTTGCACTGCAGGGCACAGTTTCGGGTGCCGGTGAGCCTGGTCTTCGATGCGCCTTGGTGGGCACGTCCTCAATCATCGCCGGGCAATCCTGCCGGACCCCGCATCCTTTTGGTCGAAGTGCAGCGGCTTTTCAAACCTCTGTAGCCGCGCTTCCGCGACAGAGCCGATCGTCACGCCATGCTGTCCGTCCGGCGGACACACCGCGATATAGCGGGCATGACCGCGCCAACGCCGAAATCGAATATGGCATGCGGATTTCCTCATGGTCGTTCGTGCTGATCAAGTACCGACACGCCAGACCTACCGACGGGACCAGTGCCTCGCCGGGGTGGGAGAAAAATCAACCGCCGTTTGTCCTCAGGCCCATTCGCCCTTGCGCATGACCGGCACCCTTGAACCGTCGGCGCGGATACCGTCGATGTCGACCTTGTCGGATCCGATCATCCAGTCGATGTGGATGAGACTCGAATTGCCGCCTTGCGCCTTGATCTGCTCCTGGCTGAGCGAAGCGCCGTCCAGGAAGCATTTCGAATAGCACTGGCCGAGCGCGATGTGGCAGGAGGCGTTTTCATCGAACAGAGTGTTATAGAACAGGATGCCGCTCTTCGAGATCGGCGATGAATGGGGCACCAGGGCCACTTCGCCGAGCCTGCGAGCACCCTCGTCGGTGTCCAGAACCTTGTTCAGAACCTCTTCGCCCCTGCTAGCCTTGGCCTCGACGATGCGGCCAGCCTCGAACTTCACCTGGATATTGTCGATCAGGGTACCCTGGTGCGACAACGGCTTGGTGCTCGATACATGACCTTCCACCTTCAGCGCATGTGGCGTGGTGAAGACTTCTTCCGTCGGGATGTTCGGGTTGCAGGTGATGCCGTTCTTGGCGGTCGAGGCGCCGCCGTGCCATTCGTGGCCATCCGCAAGACCCACCGTCAGGTCGGTGCCCGGACCGGTGAAGTGAAGGGCGGAAAAGCGCTCGCCGTTCAGCCAGCCGGACCGCTTCCTGAGATTGGCATTGTGGTCAGCCCAGGCCCCGATCGGATCGGCGACGTCCACTCGCGAGGCGGAGAAGATCGCGTCGGCCAGTCGGGCGACGGCGACATCTTCCGGCAGATCCGGGAAAACCTGGCGTGCCCAGGAGGCGTTCGGATAGGAGACGATGTTCCAGTTGATGTCGAAATTGGCGATTTTCTCGAGTGCCGGCTTGTAGGCCATGGAATTGGCCTTGTTGGCGCGCGATACCTTTCCAGGATCCTGGCCGGCAAGCAGCATCGGGTTGTCGCCGGCGACTGCAAGGCGGGCAGCGCCGCCTTCAAAGGCCTTGGCCATCCCTTCGTAGAGCCAGTCGGCTGCCCTGTCGAAGCTCTCGTCCGCCCCGTATTCGTACCGTGCGAGCGTCGTCTCCTCGTCCGAATAGAACGTGGTGACGATGCCAGCGCCCGCCTTGTAGGCGTGTTTGGTGATCAGACGGGTCAGGGGAAGAGCGGCAAGTGGCGCGGTGATGACCAGATCCTGGCCCTTCTGGAGCTGCAGGCCGACGTGTACGGCCACTTCCGCCAGCTTCTCGAGTTTCTGAGGATCAACGACGGTCTGGAAGTTTGGCGCGATGGTCATGAATAGCCCTCTGGTGTCTCTAAGCTTCGCCAGACTTAGAGAGCTTTGCGGCAAAAATGAAGGGCATGGGCAATCGGCGCTGCGTTAGGGCGGCATCGCCGGTCGTGGAGGCTTCACGCGATCAACGGGGCCGCAACCGCATTCAACACCCTGCGCGCATCCTTCGGATCCAGGCGGATCTGCAAGCCCCGCTGGCCGCCGTTGATGAAAACATAGTCTTCGGCAAGGGCGATGATCTCGATCGCCGTCGGTATAGGCTTCTTCTGCCCGAAGGGGCTGATGCCGCCGACATGGTAGCCGGTGACGCGCTCGGCATCCGCCGCCTTCATCATGTTGGCCGATTTGCCGCCGAAAGCCGCTGCGAGCTTCTTCATCGAGACCTCCTGGTCGGAGGGAATGACCACACAGACGGGTTTGCCGTCCACCTCGGCCATCAGGGTCTTCAAGACCCTTCCGGGTGACTCTCCGATCGCCTCGGCGGCCTGCAGGCCGATCCGGTCGGCGTTCGGATCATAGTCGTATGTGACGCTGGTAAACGCGGCTCCCGCCTTCTGGAGGGTCAGGGTCGCTCGGGTCGACTTGGACATGGCTCAATCCCGTTGGAAGGCCTGCTGGTAGATCTCCGGCTTGAATCCGACGATCAACTCCTTGCCCGCCTCGAGGACTGGGCGTTTGATCATCGAAGGTTGCGCCACCATCAGTTCGATGGCCTTGTCTGCGTCAAGCCCGGTCTTGTCGGCTTCTGCGAGCTTGCGGAAGGTCGTGCCGGACCGGTTCAGCACGGTTTCCCATCCAAGGCTCTCGACCCACCGTGCCACACGCGCCCGTTCGATACCCGCTGCCTTGTAGTCGTGGAAGGCATAGGCCACGCCGTTCTCGTCGAGCCAGTTGCGCGCCTTCTTCATGGTGTCGCAGTTCTTGATCCCGTAGATCGTCACAGACATCGCTTTTCCCCGGTCATCGATCGATACCAATAATGCTAGGTTCCATGCAAGTCATTGAGCTGGCTCAATCCAGGTCATGTGGATGTTGCATGGCTCCCTTGTGTTGTTGTGCGTTGCACAATGGCAGGCCGGATATCATATCTTGGTGGAACAAAAAGGAGTGAGCGATCATGTTCGGTCAAAGGAAGACCCGCGGAAGTGCAATCGGGCGGGCCCTCGCAGTTGTCAGCGCGGCGATCTCGGTCTCGGCAGCAGTCGAAAATCATCGCCGGCCCAAGAACCGCGATCTCGAAACGCTCGGTATCGACCCCACCGCCTTCGACCGCATCGCCTGAGTGGTCGCGCGGCGGCTGGGTTTGTCTCAGCCTAAAGTCTAGGGAGCCGATCCGGGCCGGGAAACCGTCTGTTAACCATGACGGGCCATCATCTCCAGATATCCGGGGAGGTGAAGGTGATCCGTCAGGTTACCATGAACGACAGGCTTTCGGAGCCGGGAGCTCCCGATAGCAACGCGTTGCACGAGTCGGTGTTCAGCCTTGCCGCGGAAGCGTCGGCCCTCGGGATACATCTTGTCGATATCGCCGGCGCGATCCAGGACACCGCCGGCCAGTCATCCCAGCACGCAAGCCTGTTGAGCCGCCTTGCGCAGTCGGCGCAGTCGATTGCGGATGCCAATGGCAAGATCGCCCGTTCACTTCATGAAACGGACGAACTGACGACCAGCGCCCGCGCCGTCCTCGGTCGGCAGGCGGAGCAGCTTTCCGGATCCATCTCGGCGATTGACCACATGGTCGATGCCTCTCAGGAAATCGGCGGCGAAATAAGGCAGTTCTCTGCGGCTCTTGGCGATGTCGGCCGGCTTGCCGATGCGATCGGGACGATCGCCAGACAAACCAATCTCCTCGCCCTCAATGCTGCCATCGAGGCTGCGCGCGCCGGGGACGCGGGCAAGGGCTTTGCGGTCGTTGCCGCCGAGGTTCGCGCCTTGTCGCTACAGACGTCGCAGACCACCAGTTCCATCCAGACGACGCTGAATCAGTTGAACAGTCGCATCGAGCGGCTTGTGGCCGCCGGCGAGGGTGCCAGCCGCTCCGCGGAGGGTGTCAAGGAGACGGCGGTGGAGGTGCAGGGCTCCTTCAAGGGCGTCGAGGACGTCATGATCCGGATCCTTGACAATGCGTCGTCATTGGCGGGCACGACCGAGACCGTCGACCGGCAGTGCGGGGAATTTGCATCCTCCATCGCGTCGGCGGCAAACGCGATCCTCAAGTTCAACGAACAATTGCAGGAAACCTCGTCGCGGGTGGGGGAGGTCGTGACGATTTCGGAACGCATGATCCAGGCAACCGCCAGAGCCGGCGTGGAAACCCCCGACAGTCCCTATATCCGCAAGGTGATCGCGCTTGCGGCGGAAGCATCGGCCGCATTCGAGAGCGGCGTACAATCTGGTCGCATCGACCTCCCATCGCTTTTCGACCGGCAGTATGCAGCGATCCCGGGCACCGATCCTGTCCAGTACATGACAAGGTTCACGGATTTCACCGATGCGGTCCTGCCTGCAATACAGGAACCCGCGATCGAAGGTGACGACCGGATCGCCTTCTGCGCGGCGATCGACGAGAATGGCTACCTGCCCACCCACAACCGCAAATTCTCGCAACGCCAGCGGCCGGGCGATCCGACCTGGAATACCGCCAACTGCCGCAACCGCCGGATCTTCGACGACCGTGTGGGACTGGCTGCCGGACGCAGCAAGGAGCCGTTCCTGCTGCAGACCTATCGCCGCGACATGGGCGGCGGACAGTTCGTGCTGATGAAGGATCTCTCCGCGCCGATTGTCGTGAATGGCCGCCATTGGGGTGGCCTGCGGCTTGCCATCCGGGTCTAGTCTGTCTGTTCAACCGTGCCTGCGGAGCAAGAAACGGGTTGATGTTTGCCTTGCAAGGTAGGATCTTCGGGCGAACGCTCCCCGGAGGTTGGCATGGCTGTGCATCGGTACACCATCTTTGAAACCGCGGCCGGCTTCTGCGGTATAGCCTGGAGCACTCGCGGTATTGCGCGCTTCCAGCTGCCCACCCCGACCGCCGCGAGCACCGAACGTCTTCTGCTGCGCCGATTGCCGGAGGCGAGACGGGCGCCGCCACCAGGCGAGATCCAGAAGGCGATCGCACTTGTCGGCCGGTACTTCGAAGGCGAAGCTGTCGACTTTTCCCGTCTTGCGCTCGATCTCGGTGACCAGGACGATTTCTTCAGGGACATCTATGCAGCCGCGAGGGAAATCGGCTGGGGGCGGACCACCACCTACGGCACGATTGCCAAGGCGTTGGGGAAGGGTCCCGAGGCGGCCCGCGAGGTTGGACAGGCCATGGCAAGGAACCCGGTAGCCCTGATCATCCCTTGTCATCGGGTGCTTGCCGCCGGAGGCAGGATCGGTGGATTTTCCGCGCCCGGTGGTTCGGCGGCCAAGGCACGCATGCTGGAACTCGAAGGCGTCCTCCTTCATGCAGAAGCGGCGCAACCATCGCTGCCGCTCTAGGGCACTGTCCCACGTCAAGTTTCTCGTCCGGTCGTTACGGGGGTAAGGCCGTGCCTGACTTGTTACCGGCTCGCCTGGCACTCTTTCCGCTCATGGATGTTGCTGCGTGTAGATGTCGCGCGCCCACCGGATCGTCCGCAGAGCTATGTTCCACCACGATGGGTGATGCGCAAGGTAGCGTGGCCGACGTAGCGTTTGATCTTTGTATCCGTGGGTTAGTTCTCCCCGCTCTGCGCCACCAGAGCGGGGACATGATCATGCGAGAGATCGGCGAGGATGCAACAGATCGGCAAAGCCGATCCGGTGCAGAAATTCCTCGCGCACGCGATCGATCACAGGGAAGGAGACGGCAGAACCGTCATCCGCCGGATCGATAACGACACGGAAAGGCCGCTCGCCGAACGGAGCGTTGACGATATCCACGACGGCGTCCGCAACCGTCTTCGGCTCCGCGTCCTCCGGCACCGTCGCCGAGAGTGCCTCCCGCATCGCGTCGGCAAAGTTGTCGGGCAGCGCTGCCGCAAAATA
>JAEYTV010000418.1 GCA_023433855.1 Pseudomonadota bacterium
GAGCAACGTCGGCAAACCGCTGCGTGTTGTTGGGCTCGGCAAAGATCGCCTCCCCCACATCCCGCCCCACCTTCGAGGCGGCAACATCGAAGGCGGACGATATCTCTATGTCGCCGACGTGATACCCACCGAGATTGACATGCATCAGGCCTGGAACGGGCTCGTTATCCTGGACGTGACGGTAATAGGTGAGGCCTTGAACGAGGGAAGAGGCACAGTTTCCCACACCGACCACGCCTACTCGAATGGCTTTGGAACGCATACTTCCCTCCTGCGTCAGCGAGTTCCCGCAGCATCTACAAAGCTAACGGTCGGGATTGGCATCGGTTCCAGGCAGCTCCTTTTTTGTGCCTGCTGTGGATCAGTCTCGCGTCTCAGGCGTTCGGTACCCTTGGGCTGGAGGGGCGGAGCATGTTGGTCTACGGCGATCTAGGGCGCGAAGAGAGTGCGGCAAGCATCCACGGCTCGATCCACGACCTGATGGCCTCGTGTGCTGTTATGCCTGCCGGTCTTCAGCGGCATGAAAAACTGGTCCGTGCCTTTCTGATGACCGGCGAACTGGTTCAGGCTCTGGTCGATGAGGAATTTGCCGCCAGGGGCCAGGATGACCTCTCCTCGCTGCACGAGAGCGGCTCTCGACTGCTTCTTGCCCAAGCTCGTGCCATCTTGGCATCCTGGCAGAACGGCTTTGGTGGCAGCCTTGCGGCACCGGAGGACTGGGCTGTGCTTCTCAAGCATCTGCCGGACGGCGGAATGCTCCGGATAAAGCAGGCAGAGGGTTACGCATTTTACGCGCTATACCCCGAAGCCTATCTGCAGGCAGCCCTTCGATCGGAGCTTGGCCCAGACACGGTCGTCATCGGCATCCGCAACATCGGCATGAGCTTGGCAGCGCTGGTCGCCGCAGCTTTGGGCTCAGGACCGCCCTACACCGTCCGACCGACCGGGCACCCGTTCAGTCGGAGAATACGGCTCGGCCAAGCTCTTTCACGGCGTCTCCTCGAACCTCGTTCGGCCACGTTCGCAATTGTAGACGAGGGTCCGGGCCTGTCGGGAAGTTCCTTCGGCTCTGTTGCCGATTGGCTGGAGGAAAACGGGGTTGCGCCTGACGCAATCCACTTTTTCCCGAGCCACCCTGGAAATCTCGGCCCTCATGCCAGCCCATCTCATAAAGTGCGCTGGGAGCGTCAGCCGCGTCATTCGGTGAGCTTCGACGACATCTTCCTGCGCCCCCGCGATCCGGTCTCGAACCTTCAGGCCTGGGCAAGCAACGTTGTCGGACAAACAGCGACCGGATGGCAGGATGTTTCAGGCGGGGCCTGGAGGTCCATGCGGTACTCGGAGCCGAGCGCGTGGCCACCCGTCCATCTGCCGATGGAGAAACGCAAATTTCTGATGAAGGACGAGAGCAAGACCTGGCATGTCAAGTTTTCTGGTCTCGGTCGACCTGTGTCCGAAAAGCTGAAGAAGGGGTATGTCCTGTCCGAAGCGGGTTTTACGCCGAGGGTGGTCGGAGCCTGTCACGGCTTTCTCGTGGAGGAATGGATGAATGGCAGGCCACTTGATCTGCAAACGTTTCCCGCCTCGCGCATGGTGGATCAGCTCGGACGTTATCTGAGTTTCCGCGCCGCTCGCCTGAAGCCCGCCAATGAAGGCGCCTCGCTTGCCGATCTCTATCGCATGACCCTGTTCAACGTCGGAGAAGCGGCGAGCCCGGGAACGGCCGAGAAACTTCGGCGGCTGCTTCCTTCTCCCGAACCGCTGACGCACCGTCTGCGGCCGATCGACACCGACAGCCGGCTACATACCTGGGAGTGGCTGGTGGCGCCGGATGGCCGGATGATCAAGACCGACGCGCTGGATCACAGCGGCGCCCACGATCTTGTCGGCTGTCAGGATGTCGCCTGGGACGTAGCAGGGGCTTATGTTGAGTTCGATCTTCCACCCGAGCATCGCGATCGTCTTGCCGAAAAGATCATGTCGACGGTCGACTGTGATCTCGATCGCGATGTCCTCTTGGCCTTCGAGGCATGTTACCTCGGCTTCCAGATCGGATTGTGGTGGCAAGCTGCGGCGGCCACGACCGGCGACGAAAGGCTGCGCATCAAACGGACGATACAGCGCTATCTGGACAGGCTGGAGCGATTGTTCATCCGCTGAGCTTGCCGAGAAGGGTGCCGGCCGCCGACAAGACATTCGATTCCCCCGGGGTCCTTCCATTCACCTGCACCACACGCCGGTTGGAAGCAGACGCGAAAACCACCGATTAGGCCCTCTTCCCGGCACTGCGTTCGTCACCTCGCAGGGCAGCTCTCTTGGCCTTCTAGGCTCGGTCAGGGCTTTCACCCGGCCGAGAAATGCGGTCGCGTCGAACTGTTTAGATCTATGAAGGGACGCCCCCTGCATATCAGGGTGAAAGAATATCTCCAGGTTGATTACAGGGAGTGGCTTGATATCACGAACGGTATCGATGTCCGGTCGGGTGGTGACGACCAGACTATAATCTGCTGAGCCTAAAGCTTGGCGAAGCTCGGGCACGGAGCAAGCTATCGAGGTAATATAACCGATTTCGCGCAGTCGCGCGGCGATCATTGCTGCTGCGGTCTCCGGCAGGAAGACCAGAATGCGATTGTCGAATGGGTTTCCCATTGCTCTGTTCCCTGGCTGACTGGCGCCATGATACGGGACATCGAGGCTGCGTGTGTTTGGTTACGTTTCCTTTTGTTGCTGGCCAGACGACCGCGTAACGGGCGAGAAGAGTGGAAAAGTGTCGACGATAACCGGTCCGCGTCGCCTTTGGGCCACTATGGTGAAGCTCCTGCAGCGCCCTTCGTCGCTCCGCGCCTCGAGCCCCCGATTGGCGTCGAATATGCAATTACGCCCCTTGGTCATTCGCTGCGGGAGCCGTTTGAAGCACTGTGCTCATGGGCAGCGGCCAACGCCGACAAGGTCGCGGCGGCCACACTGCGCTATGACAACACGGGGAACAATCGGTGACGGCGTCTGTGTGTGGCCTGTGGCCCGAAGCGGATGACGCCCAGCGGCCGAGGCTGCCGTCTTGTTTCTGTCAGAATCCATTAAGCATTGCTGGCTAAGAAAGGTCTAAATAAACGGGGTCTAAGAAATGTTTTTCAAGCCAAAATCGACCATGCACAGCCAGGTCTGCGAATATCTGTTCGACAGTTCGCCGGATGGATATTTCGTCATCGAGAACGGCCGCATCGTTGATTGCAACCGGGCGATGGAAAAGATGCTCGGCCTGCCGAAGGGCAAGATCATCGGGGTTGAGCCCGGCAAGCTTTCGCCGGAATTTCAGCCCGACGGCCGACGGTCCGTCGATGCTGCGGCTGAGGTGTTTGCAGCTGTCGAGCGCCACGGTTCGCATCGGTTTGAATGGGTCCACCAAACGCTGGATGGCAAGCCTCTGCAGGTTCTGGTGACGATGATGCTCACGACGATCGATGGCAAGCCGGTCATGGTGTCGTTCTGGCAGGACATCGCCGAACTCGTCGCCTACCGCCAGCGTACGGAAGAAACGATGAAGCGGGACGCGGCCAAACGGCAAGAGCAAGAGCGCGTCTTCGCAGCGCTTGCCACCTCGCTGAACGCCCTTTCGCGCGGCGATCTGCGCTGCCGGCTGAACGAACGTTTCGCCGACGAATACGAGAGCTTGCGCAGCAATTTTAACGGTATGATCGACCAGCTCGCGTCCGTCATGAGAGAGGTCAACGAGAATGCGGCCGCTCTTACAGCGGTCAGCGAGGAGATCAGCTCGGCGACCAACGATCTCGCCAAGCGAACCGAGCAGCAGGCAACCTCGGTCGAGGAAACCGCCGCCGCGCTTGAACAGATCACCACGGCCGTGGAACAGTCGGCGAACCGTGCCGAGGACGCGGGGCGGATCGTTGACCAGACCCGCCAGAGCGCGGAACTTTCCGGCGAGGTGGTGCATGATGCAGTATCCGCCATGGAGGACATCGAAAGATCGTCGAACGAGATCAACAACATCATCAGCGTGATCGACGAGATCGCCTTCCAGACGAACCTCTTGGCGCTGAACGCCGGTGTCGAGGCGGCACGCGCCGGGGAAGCCGGCAAGGGGTTTGCAGTCGTGGCACAGGAGGTGCGGGAGCTTGCACAGCGTTCCGCCACGGCGGCAAAGGAAATCAAGGCGCTCATCAGCGCGTCGAGCGGGCAAGTCAAGAACGGTGTGGCTCTCGTCGCCAAGACGGGCGATGTTCTCCAGAAGATCTCTGACGACGTCCAGGAGATCAGCCATCACGTGACGGCCATTGTATCGTCCACGCATGAACAGGCCGCGGCCGTGCGCGAGATCAAAACGGCGGTAGGCACCATCGACCGCGGCACGCAGCAGAACGCGGCCATGGTCGAAGAAACCGCAGCCTCGGCCAGTCAGCTCGCCGCCCAGGCACAGATGCTCAACAACGTCGCCGCGCAATTCCAGACGGAGCAGAAACGGCCTAACCAGCGCCTCGCGGCCTGAGGCGCGTAGATTGGCTCGGGGGCGCGCGGTGGGACATCACGCGCCCCGTTTCAGGGCCGGTCCGTTCGCGGTGATTATCACTCACACCAGCTTGTTCGATCAGTGAACGCAAATGGCGTTCCTTGCACGGGGCCGGCCAAACAGGTGCCATACAGGCGATCTTGTTGTGCAAGCCACAGAGTGATCCGGCGACCCCGATATCAGTTGCCGCGCAGAGACGAACATACATCGCCGCGAACGATATGCTTTCGGGCGCTCCCGGCGACGGGCTGACCTTCTGCTAATCAACGCATCTTTCACGGCCACGCGTAGGGTGCGCCGGGTGGCGCGGATCCAGCCTGCGCCAGCCGCCGCAGTTCCTCGCGGTAGCGGCCGGGCGAGCACCCCTGCAATGCCTTGAAGACGCGATTGAACTGCGAGGCGCCGGCAAAGCCCAGCACGCCGGCGATCTGGCCGAGCGCCAAGGGCGAATTCTCGAGATAGATGCGAGCCTCGAGCACCAGCCTCTCCCGGATCAGCCGCGCCGGCGGGCGGCCATGGGCGCGAATGCAGATATCGTTCAGACGATCCCTGGAAATGCCGAGTTCCGCCGCGTAGCGCGCCACAGGCCAGCGATCGCGGAAATGACCTTCCACCAGCACCCTGAATCGTTCGGCCAGCGCGGTGATGCTGCCGGTTTCCGACCCGGCCCCGGTACTTGTTGGCTGGCCGCGATGGAGATGCACCAGCAGGACATGCAGCAGCGATTCCACCACCGCCGAGGACATGGGACCGGGCGTGAGTGTTTCCCTCAGTATGCCGGCGAAACAGGCGGCCACCGCATCGGCTGCGGCATTCTCGACACCAAGGCGTATGAAGGCGGGCCGATCCACCATGAACCGCAACTGCGTTGCTTCCGCATGGCGGTGGAGCACCCGGTTCAGGGTGGCGACACCTAGCAGCAGATGCATTCCCTGGGCGCCGGCACCGAGTTCCAGCCGCATGCCGTCCCTCCATGGAAACCAGCCCATGACGGGGCCGCTCAGCGGCAGCGCGGTATCATTTCCGGAAAGCAGTGCCGCCTCGCCTTTTTCCAGGATCATCGCGCGAAAATTTCCGGCCTCACCGAGGCCCGCGCGCCCCAGCACGCGGGTCTGCAACGCGGCCCGAAACCGTTCCGCCCGAACCGGCACTTCCGGACGCGCCGTGGCTGTAGCAACAATCTGGCGCTGACTGGGCACTCAGATCCCTCAAAACGAAAATACATTCCCACAGATGGTCATTTACTCTTTGACCATGTCAACCAGAATATCGCTCGTGGCCGGCGATGAACACTGAAAGGGATTCGCGGGCCTTGGGGGATGACGAACAACCGTTTGGGAGGACGAATGTTCGTGGCGAGGGGTATCGTCGGAGGCGTCGCAGTCTCGGCACGGGAGGAGCGTGTTTACGAACGTCGCGACCTGGTCACGGGCGCCGTTCTGACGCTCGCAGCTGCCTTTGGCGCGTCAGAGGCGGAAACCGCGGCCGACGCGGCCGCCGGGGCATTTCCGCGCTGGTCGGCCCTTGCGCCATCTAAACGGGCCGCCTTGCTGCTCCGTGGCGCGGAATTGCTGCAGGAACGCGTCGATATCCTCTGCCGCATCGGGGAGCGCGAGGTGGGCGCTGCTCCTGCCTGGATCCTTTTCAATTTGGAGATCGCCCAGGCGACCCTCAGGCAGGCCGCAAGCCTTGCCGATGCCATAGGCGAGGAGGACGCGGCCGGCGCACCGCAAGGCGTCCGCTATCGCCTGATCCGCCGGCCGGCCGGCGTGGTGCTCGGCATCGCGCCCTGGAATGCGGCCGTGGCGCTTGCCGTACGGGCGGTCGCCGCACCTCTGGCGCTCGGCAACACCGTGGTGCTGAAAGGATCCGAACTCTGCCCCAAGATGCACGAAACGGTGGTGCAGACGCTGATCGATGCCGGCCTGCCGGAGGGCGTGCTGAATTTCGTCAGCAACGCTCCGGAAGATTCCCATGACGTGGTGGATGCGCTGATCGCCCATCCGGCGGTGCGGCGGGTTAATTTCACCGGCTCGACGCGCGTCGGGCGGCAGATCGCGGCATCGGCGGCACGCCATCTCAAGCGCTGCCTGCTGGAGCTTTCCGGCAAGGCATCGTCGGTCGTGCTGGCGGACGCCGATCTGGATGCGACGGCGAAGTCCGTGGCCCACAGCGCTTTCTTCAACCAGGGTCAGGTCTGCATGTCGACCGACCGGATCGTGGTGGTGGAAACCGTAGCCGATGCGTTTGCCGCAAAACTGAGAAAAGAGGCGGAGCGACTGCGTGGCGACATCCTCGCGGGGCAGGCGCCGTTCGGGCACATCATCGGCCCCGAATCCGTCGCCCGCTTGCGCGGCCTGGTCGACGACGCTCTGGCCAAGGGTGCGGTTCTCGTGACCGGGGGAGAAAACGCCGGCAAGCTGATGCAGCCGACGATCATCGACCACGTCGCCTATGGCATGCGGATCTACGAGGAGGAAATCTTCGGCCCGGTCGTGGGCATCGTCCGGGTCGCGGATGCGGACGAGGCGGTCACGGTGGCCAATGACACGGAATACGGACTGGCGGCGGCCGTGTTCGGACAGGATCTCGATCGCGCCCGCGCCATCGCCCGGCGGATCGAGGCCGGCGCCGTCCACATCAACGGCACCACGGTCTGCGACGACCCGTCCATGCCCTATGGCGGCATGAAGGCAAGCGGATACGGCCGTTTCGGTGGCCGCGCGGTGATCGAGGAATTCACGGAAATACAATGGGTGACGGAACGGGACGAACCGGCCGTGGACTGCCAGCACGTTTGAAAGCGTTCAATAACGGGAGGAG
>JAEYTV010000449.1 GCA_023433855.1 Pseudomonadota bacterium
GCCGTACCCGTGGAGTTCCCGCAAGGCGACATTCCGATCACCGGCGGGGAAGCCGGCAAAAGCGAAGACGTGGCGGATGTGATCCTGTTCCTGGCTTCCGAGCGCTCTCGCCACGTTACCGGTACGCCGATCTTCATCGACGGGGGACAAAGCCTGCTTCGATAGTAAGGCTTTGCGGACTCGTTGATCCGCCGGAACCGATGGCGTCGGCGCCGTTACGCTGGCATGAGGAGAATGGTTGGCCGGGGCACCACCCGTTTGGACTGAGGGAGGGTTCAGGTTCCTTCGTGCCGGTGGATCATTCGACTGGACATGATGGAAAGGCATCGGCTGGATGAAGAACGCTGATGAACATTTGGCGATTGATGTTGTTCGCGTCCTGGGCTAAGAAGCCAACCATCGGACAGGCGAGTCGTCGCCACAAGGTTAGCACCCGTAGCTCAGCTGGATAGAGTGTTGGATTCCGATTCCAAAGGTCACAGGTTCGAATCCTGTCGGGTGCGCCATCAAGTTTCCTTCCTGTCGACTGGATCCACCAGATATGCGGCGGCGGCGCACAGACCATCGATGTTGCGGTTGAGCATTGCGCGCGCCGACCTGTCGGTCGCATGCTGGTATTGCTCCGCCTCGTCGAGAAGATTGCGGGCTTCGACAAGTTTCCTGTCTATGACGGCAATCATTGCCGCGACGGTAAGGCCTCTCGCCCTGACTTCCTTCGAAATGGCACTCCAGGCAACGGGGTTCGATCTGACCGATGTTAGCCATTCCTGGAACGGCGTGCGTCGCCCTTTCCGGATTTCGGCAACACAAGTCCCCAGTGTCTTTGCATGAACGTCGTTGAGCGGCTGGGTGTAGATGGCTTCGATCTGGGAAAGGATCGGCCCGCCCAGAACCCCTTGCGTGGAAATCGGGGCAGACGTTGCGGCGGTTGACGCCGCGGAGGGTAGATCCACCGTCAGTGCATCGACCCAGTATTTGTTGAAGAACTTCGATACCCGCTCCAAGTCTTTGGCGACAAGGGGAGAAAGCTCCGTCAGATCCCATATTATGAGTTCGATGCCACGCTCGGCCAGGACTGCGGAAAGCCTCCTCGCCTCGTCGTTGAGCTCGTCAGGCCCGCTTCAACATTGATTTCGATGCTGCCGCGATGAGAGGACATGAAGGCTAGCGTGCCGCCTGGCATGACGAGTTTGTTGATGAGATGACGCGCAAGGCGGATGGGGTCGAACGTATTCGTCAACATGATGTCTGCAAAGTCTTCATCCGTAGCTTCCAGGACACTCTGATGAACGGGGCCGAAGATACCAGCATTTGGATAGATCACGCCGAACCGTCTGTCGGACAAAGACGCCAGAAACGGGTTGACCTCGTTCGCTTTGGTCACGTCGATTCTGGCAACCGCAAGCCGATCAGGATCGCGTGCGCCGACCGACAGAAGGTCAGAGACGTCAGCGTTCTGGCGAGCGGCACCAACGACGCTCCAACCGCGCTTGAAGAATTGTTCGGCCAGTCCCAGCCCGAGGCCACGCTCGGCGGCAACGATGAGGATGGATTTCGTCATGAATGATCTCCTGAATGTTTACAGTGCCGTGTATCCACCGTCCGCCATGACCAGTGCGCCAGTCATGAAGGCCGATGCCGGAGCCGACAAGAATGCGATATTTCGGCGATATCGACGGGCTGGGCGAGGCGGCCGACCGGATGAACATTGGCGTAACTTGCAAGCGTTGCGCGGCTGTCGGAGACGATGCATTCGAGAATGTCTGTTTCGACAACACCAGGCGCGACGGCATTAGCACGGATGCCCTGTGATCCATTTCGACCGCTATCACCTTGATGAACTGGGCAATCGCGCCCATCGACGCAGCGTAGACGGCCGTATCCTTCATCGCGACGACCGAGACGATTGAGGCGACCTTGACGATGGTTCCACTCGCCTGCTCGACCATGACCTTCAACGCCTCCCTTGCATGCAGGAAGTTGCCGCGAGCGTTCACAGCCATGACCTCATCCCAATCGGCTGTGCTCATCTCGAGCAGCGGCCTGTTCATCGTCCGACCAGCATTGCTGACCAGGATATCGACGCTGCCGAACCGCTCCTTTGCCAGAGCAATTGTTCGCACGGCGGTTTCTTCCATCGAGGCATCGCCCTCCAGTGTGGCAATCTCGCTTCCAGCCACATCATGCACCGAGGGGTTCTTGTCGGTAGCGACGACACATGCGCCGCGCTGCAGCAGTAGCTTTACGGTCTCGCGCCCGATACCACGGGCTGCGCCGGTGACGACCTTGCCGGCAAGGCTCCAGCTCTGTGGCATTTCATTTACGCCGTCGTCGCTGAGCCAGACAGTTCGCAACTTCGAGGACACGGTAGGCACCCAGCTTCTTGTACAGGACAACGCGCAGCGTTGCCCTCATCGAAGCGGGCACGTTCCTTTTCGAACCCGCCAGTCCTGCCGCGCTTGAACTGAAAGCAGCGGTCGAGCAGGCCCGCAGGGGCGAGCCTTTCAATAGCAGGGACCGTCCGCGTTCATGCAATCCGTTCAGCCTCCCGCAAATACATCGAGCCTATCCTGGCCCGGTTCAGCGAACGTTACCCGGATGTTGTTGTCGATCTGACGGTGGACGACGCGGTCACTGATCTGGTGGCGGGAGGCTACGATGTGGCTTTGCGCGTCGGGGAAGTGATCGAAAGGAACATGATCGCTGTCCGAATCGGACCCGAGCTAAGGCAGGTGGCCGTAGCAACTCCGGAATATGTGGCGACCCACGGGCAACCGGAGCATCCCCGCGATCTTCTCCAACACCGATGCATACGCTGGCGCTGGCCGGGTCGTTCAACACCCTATGCATGGGAGTTCTTCGAGAAGGGCAAATGGTTCGACGTCATTGTCGATGGCCCTCTCATCGTAGACAGCAGGGAAGCCGCACTCGGCGCGGTACTGGATAGCATCGGTATCGGTTTCGTCATCGAGGACACGGTTACCGAACTCCTTGACCAGAAGCAGCTTGTTAAGTTGCTCGATGAATGGAGTGCGCCTTTTCCTCGACTCTACATTTGCTATCCCGATCAGCGTCACATGCGACCCGCTCTACGCGCGTTTATCGATACCGTCCGATCTGCAGCTTGACGACGGCACGACCGATTAGCGCCAATTGCGGTCGTGGGGGGCAGACGATACGCTCACGTCCTGCCGCCAGTGAACTGCACCAACCTCAGAGATTTCCACAAAGGCCCTTGTAAACAGCGACCAATCCATAATCCGCCTCCTATGGTTCCCGGGCAAACTCAACTCCGCGATCCATGAGAAGGTGATCGATCCTGACTGACAATTATGGCGTCAGGCGTAACCGACATAAGAGATGTAGTCACTGATGTCTGCTTCGGCCGAACGCTCACTCCACTGCCCCAAACGCGGGCTGTGGGGTGTGTTGACGGCAGCTTCGCGCCCCGATGGCGGTCAGTGAAGCTGTCGTGGTGCTTCCCCGGAAGCAGACATCCCTGGGCGAGGTAACGTCGCCTCTGCGCCAATAGCACCATAATCGGCATCGGAAGAAGTTCGCGCACATAAGTCGTGTTACCAACTCACCCTTTGCCAGACGGCATCGTTGCTGCCACGCCTCTCCGTCCTATCCTGAACGGGCGCGTCGCCGCCGCGCCCGTGTTCTCACCTGTTCAGCTATTTGGCTGCAGGTAGGCCGTGCGAGCGGTCGTATCCGTTCACCGGCGGTGTAGACCAGCCTCTAGGGGGGTGCGCCGGGCGATAGATGTCGACATACATCGGATAGCAGATGGCCTGATCGGAGGAGTGGGTTGCGGAGCAATCCCCGCCGGGGCATGCAGACAGGACGCCCAACAGATCGATCTCGGCGAACATCTCCAGATAGTCACCCTGCCTAACAGGGGACGCCTTCATGAAGTACTGTCCGGTATCATGCATGAAGCCAGTGCACATGAAGACGTTGAGCACGTCATGGACGTGGCTCTCTGCCTCAGCAAGCGTCAGGTCGGTAGTTGCGGCGAGCGAGCGTGTGAGGTTTGAATGGCAGCAATGGTGATATTGGTCGCCGTGGCTGAGGAGGTTGTGGGTGTAGGGATCGCAACGGGTGCCGATCACGTCGTGCACCGCCCCACCAAAGGAATCAAAGCCATACCAGTCGAGCGTGTCATGGGTGATGGTCGCCATCGGGCGAAGGAACGGGAAGCTAGAAAACAGCTGATCGCCCAGTCCGACATGTGTGCCGTTCAGCGCCCGCGTCTTTCCCGAATAGAAGCGCTCGGACAGATCGTTGGCGTTGAAGAGATTGAGGTCGCCAACCTGCGGTCCTTCGACCGAGATTCGAAAGAAGTGCCCGGCCGGCACCCGGAAACTTGAAGCTTCGCGCGGTGGAACGACGACGCGCTCGACGAGGTCGAGGTCGATGCGGGCTTCGAAATATGGGTCCAGATCCGGACGTGGCAACGTCTCCACCGGATAGCAGACAACAGGCTGGACCGCCTTCATCGCATCAGCATCCGCCGGCGGTGTGGAGTTTGAAAGGGTTTTCATCACAGGCTCCATGATGCGGGGGTGTCGGCGTCAGCCGTTCCCCTCGATATTGAAGATGGCGGCGGGCCGAGGGACGGTCCGGCCGCGGATCGTTTCCAGGATCAGCTGTTCGGACTCGATGAGGTATATTTCCAGCACGCGATGTGCCGCCTGACGATCGCCATTGCAGATATGCGTGCAGATCTCGACATCGCGCGTCACCCACGGCATCTGGAACTGTCGCACATCGTCAGCCATCGAGAACGCGAGACGTGCCTGCGCGGCGATGGTGGAAAACAGGTCATCGAAACGCGGTGAGCCGATGAACTGGACAATGCGTCGGTGCATCCCCAGCGAGAGGGTTCCCACCTCGTTCCACTCACCGCGAAGCGCGGCATACTGCAGCTGGTTGGCTGCCTCGACCAGACCTTCGATCTGGCTGCTGCTGGCATAGGCACTGCAGTAGACGCCGCGCAGTTCCAGCGTCGAGCGGATCGCGTAGATTTCGCGCACATCGAGTGTCGTGAGCGTACGGACCGTGGCGCCGTAGTGTGCGCGGTGATCGATCAGCCCCTGGCTCTCAACGATGCGGAACGCCTCGCGCAACGTATTGCGCGAGACGTTGAGTTTCTCGGACCAGACCTGCTCACGTAAGGGCGCACCGGGGGGAAGCACACCCTGTACGATGTCTTCACGCAATGCCGCCGCAGCAGCCTGAGCAAGATCCCCGTTGGTATCGCGTGCAGACATGATAACTTTTTCCCCGATCCATCCGTTACCGCCTGCTGCCCTGAAGGCTCAATCGGCGGCGTAGCTCCCGTCTTCACGGTGCGTCTCGGTTCCCTTAAGGGGAGGTGTGAACGTGCATACGAGTCGAAGATCCCCCTTTGTGGCCCGCAGAATATGCGGGTCGTTCTTGTCCAGCGCATAAAGCGTACCCGGGCGGATCTGGAAGACCTCACCCGTCTCTTTATTTTCCACCTCACCTTCGCCCTCGAAGCAATAGTTTGTTTCGAAGTGGTTCTTATAGTGGAGGTGCAATTCCGCGCCTTCGAACACACGAGTTTCGTGTACGGACACGTCCACCCCGTCATCGCGGACCACAAGGCGGCGCGACTCCCAGCCCGGGCCCGATGCATGGCGGGCCGTGCCGGTCAGGCTATCTGCGGTAATCACAATCATTGTTTTGTCCTTTCAAGTCTCTTGAGTGCTTACTCAGGCCGGGAGGCGATGCCGGCCAAGATCTTTGCATGTGCGAGGACGCTATCGTCGCTTCCGCGCGTGCCCGTCAGCATCACGCCGGTCGGCAGCCGGCCGAGCGGAACGGTGATGGAAGGCAGGTTCAGGCGGTTTGCGTACTCGGTCAGCGAGAATGACCTGCTGTTGGCCGCTAGGTATGTTTCGAAGTCCGCAAGTTCCGACAACACGGGCGCGAGGATCGGGGTTGTGGGCAGGAGAAAGCCGTCGAAACCTTCGATCTGGCGGTCGAATTGATCCGCACAGTCTGCAAGAGCCCGCAGGGCTGCGACGTAGCGGTGCGCCGGCACGTCTGCGCCTTTCTGAATCCTGTCGCCTACCAGCGGATCATAGAGGTTGAAAAGCTCGCCAACCCGGTCCCGATGGACGGCGTGCGCTTCTGCGGAGATGATGCCGCCGCCCGAGGAAATGGCTGCGCTTTGTGCAAGGCTCGGCAGTTCTACCGTCTCCACGCGGACACCGCTCGACTCGAGGTTAGCCAAGAATTTTTCGAAGGAAATGCGGACCTTGTCTTCAAGTTCTATGCCGGCGAGGTGTGCGGGAACGGCATAGCGCAGTGATCGCAGGTCGCGAGCCACGTCGCACCGCTTGCGTTCGCCAGTTAGCACCTGATCTGCGGCAACGATCCTGTCGAGGTCAGACGACAGAAGGCCCGGTACGTCGAAGGTCGGTGACAGAAATGCCATTCCGTTGCGGTCGTAACGGTCAAGGCTCGGCTTGAAGCCGAAACATCCGCAGAAGGCGGCGGGAATGCGCGCGGACCCGCTTGTGTCGGAACCAAGCGAAAGATCTGCTACGCCCGTTGCTACCGCTACCGCGCCGCCGGAAGTCGAGCCCCCCGCTACCCGCACACCGCTTGGATCGAGCGGCGTCCGTGGTGTGCCGAAATGCGAATTGATGCCGAGCGCGCCATAGGCGAACTCTGTCATGTTGGTCTGGCCGAGCACAACCGCACCGGCTGCGCGAAGAGCCGCAACCACTGGCGCGTCGATTGTTGCGGGAGCGTCATTGGCTGTTGCCGCTGAGGCGCAGCTGGTGACCCAGCCGGCAACGTCGAAGCAGGATTTCACGGTCAGCACCGTGCCAGCCAGCGGGGGAAGAACTGCGCCAACGGTTTCGAGCGCAGCCCACCTGTCGAGTTCTGTCAAAGCCTTTTCGCTGCGGTCGATCAGAAAGATTCGGCGATCTTCCTGTGGCGCGTGGAGCCGGTTTTCCAGGTCATGCGCAAGGCGTGCGCGGCGTCGGGATATTGTTGTCATTGCGGTGCCGGAGTGATCGATCAAAGATTGCGCAGGAAGGAACGGATCTCGGGAGATTCGCTTGCACGGAGCGCCGCGGGCGTATCAAGTCCAAGGATATGCCCGTGCTGCATGAACATGATGCGGTCAGAAATCTCGAACGCGAAGCTCATCTCATGGGTCACGATGACCATTGTGATACCCTCTGCCGCAAGCGAACGAATGACGCTCAAAACCTCGTCGACCGTTTCGGGATCAAGCGCGGAGGTGGGTTCGTCGAATAGCACCACCTTCGGGTTCATCATCAGGGCGCGTGCGATTGCGACGCGCTGTTGTTGGCCCCCCGATAGCTGGTACGGATACTTGCCCGCATGGCTGGCCATGCCAACCTTATCGAGATTGGCGAGGGCGCGTTCGCGCATCTCAGCTTCTGCTGCCAGCTTGTGATAGCGCGGTGCCAGAAGCACATTGTCGAGAACAGTGCGGTGGGTGAACAGGTTGAACGACTGGAACACCATGCCGATGTCACGCTGACGACGGTGGTCGTGCGTGCTGGTAACGCGTCCTGTAGCGTCGCGCTGGGCGGTGATGAACGGGGTGCCATCCAGAAGCACGCGACCTTCGTCGAGCGTCTCCAATCCATTCAGCAGGCGAATGAACGTGGTCTTGCCCGATCCTGATCGGCCGATGATGGAAATCACCTCCCCTTGATGGACATCAAGACTGATGCCTTTCAGTACCTCCTGCCTCCCAAAGCTCTTGCGCAGGTTTTCCGCCTTCAGGGTTACAATTTCGGAAGGGGGCGTCGGACGGTGCGGCGGGATCGCTGTAGCTGCTGTACGCGGCGCTTTCGTGGTTGCTGCGGCGGTTGCGTTTGCCCGCTGGCCGAGACGGCGGATGTCGATCAGGCGCTCGAACAGTCGCAACGCTCCGTCGAACACGGTGACGATCAGGACGTAGAAGAATGCGACGACGAGCAGCGTTTCGAGTACCAGAAAATTCTGGGTGTAAAGTCGCTGACCCACGACCAGCAGTTCCGCAAGTGAGATCGCTGAGATGAGCGATGTCAGTTTGAAGATGGTTATGAGCTGGTTCGACAATGCCGGCAGGGCGATACGAAGCGCCTGAGGAATGACAATCAGCCGCTGTATTCCGGTATATCGCAGCGCAAGGGCGCGTCCCGCCTCGATTTGCCCGGCGGGAACGCCGAGAAGTCCGCCGCGGTGAATTTCCGCCATATAGGCGGTTTCGCTCAGCACCAGAGAGATAAAGCCGACGAAGAACGGGTTGCCCAGATAGGGCCGTAGCGAAGGAATGACCTGCGGCAGCGAATAGATGAAGATGAGCAGTACCAGCAGCGGAACACTGCGGAACAGCCAGACGTAGGCGTTGGCGGGAAGCCGCAGGAACGGATTGCGTGATTGAACCGCGAGCGCGAGGCCAAAGCCAAGGACGGCTGCGACGCCCCAGCTGAGAATGCCGAGTTTGACGACCGTCCATGCAGCCTGCCAAAAATCGTAACGTGTCAGGAGGCCAAGTGTGTAGGACCAGTCGAACTGCATGGCAGATCCTTTAGCTGAGAGCACCGAATAGATTTGCCCGGGCGCGGTAAGACGCCCGGGCGTGGAGATTACTGGCCGAGGCCGCTGATCTCGGCGATTTCTTCGTCGGTCACGGGAGCCATGCCGTACTGCTCGCGCAGCTTCTCAAACGTCCCGTCGGCGCGGATTTCGCCGAATGCACGGGCGACCGATTCAAAGAGTTCAGTCTTGTCCGGCTGGACAGCGAATCCGACCAGAACCGGGAACAGTACTTCGCTCGAGGTAACCTCGAACTCTCCCCCCTGGCGTCCGACCACTTCCGCGGCAACCACGTTGTCGAGGAACTGCGCCGTCACGGCTCCCGCGCGCATGGCTTGGGTTGCCTGGGCGTCCGTGTCGAATTCGCGGACTTCGATGGTCTTGCCGCCGCATTCCGCTGCTGCAAACTCGGCGAGCTTCGGGGTCCAGGAAGCACCGCGGATGGACGACACGCTCTTGCCGCACAACTCGGCGATGGATGTCGGCTTGCTCTCCTGGGAGCTCAGCACGAGTATCGAGGAGCCTGCTTTGGTGTAGGGAAGGAACGAAAGAACCCGCTGACGCTCCTCGGTGACATAGAGCGCCGACGCGATGACGTCGAAATGACCGGCGCGGATGCCCGTGATGAGAGCCGCGAAGCGGGTATCGATGAACTTGGGGTCGAGCTTCATTCGCTCGGCGATGGCCTTCATCACATCCACGTCGAAGCCGGCCGGCTTGCCTTGGTCCATATACACAAACGGCGGATAGGTGAGATCCGAGCCGATAGAAAGCTTGCCTTGTTCAACAAATTCGGTGGCCATGGCCGCCGGGCTTGCGATCAAAATGCAACCTAAACCGATGCTGCGAAGCATGTTCTGTATTTTTTTCACGACTGTCCTTCTCGTTCGGGCAATGTCACGCGATAATTGTTGAGCAATGTTATTGTTGACTCACATGCCGAGCCTGTCAACTCCCTCGGCAGCGCGTCGCATCATCGGTAACCGCGGCTAATGTGCTGAAACTTTGTGCATATATGGCCGATTCAGGTGAGACCGCAGCCGGAGGCGCCTCCGTATTGTTGAACAACTAGGCGGCAGCGGCGTTTCTTGGCTATGTGTTGCGCAACTCCGGATACATCAGGGTGCTAAGATTACTGCAATTTTTGTCGAACCAGCACAATGCGGCCACTTGCCTCCCTTGAGCGGTACTGCTCTGAAAAGCCCTAAGGCCGACTTGGAGAGCTAGTCTGCGTGCCTCGCTTCAGCGAAGAGGAGGAGCAGTCGACGACTATGCCTTTCCAGTCGCGTTGACCACACCGATCATCTCAGCGCGCGGCAGTACGCCCGACTGGTCGATGAGTGGGTGATGGCGACTGGGCTTCGTCACGAGGATTACGGCACGCATTCCCTGACTGAGATCTGAAAGGGATGACCCTGCACCCGTGGGGGCCGCCCGTTTGCCCGGAAAATTCCTCGCCAAGAGTTCATCTGCTTCGCGCCCCCATTTCGGCCGTTCTCTATTGTCGGCGCACCGTCCCGCAGTTGCCAGTCGGCAATGCCGCCAGTTCGCGTATTGAATGAAAGTGGAGAGAGACTGACGGGTTCGGGCGCCGACAACAGCACCTGTGCGGCGGGAAAGCTGTTACTGAACGGGATCGGCTACTGAACGGCATCGTAAAATGACTGCCGGCCATATCGGCCGCGCAGCCATTGCGTCATGAATCACCAGGTTCTCGGTGAGGGACAACTATCACAGCTCAGAATGCCATCCGGATACCGCTCTGGACATCGACAGTAAGCGAGCCGCTTGAGCTGTAGCCAACTTCCGTCCTTGCCGAGAATTACGATCAGGAACAACAGGAAAGCACCCGCGACGAACGTTGAAAGCCGTCCTCGACCCCCCGACGTTACGTTGATAACCGATTGTCCGATCATGGCGCATCCGCCCATGCCGCCGATCAGTGCCGAGGCGATATTCCCCGCGCCCTGTCCAACGCATTCCTGACTCTTGTTGCTGGGCGTATCCGTCATGTCGTCGACGATTTGCGCTGTAAGCAGCGATTCGAGCAGGCCGACGGCGGCGAGCGTCACTGAGTATGGGAAGATGATCTGCAGCGTCTCCCAGGTCAACTGAACCTGCGGAAGCGTCAGGAATGGGATCGAAGACGGAAGTTCGCCGAGGTCGTCGACGGTGCGTAGGTCCATGCCAAACCACCACGCCATGGCCGTGAGGACCGCGATGGCCACGAGCGGCGATGGAATAGCCTTAGTCACGTATGGAAAGAGGTAGATGATGGCGAGGCCGCCAGCGATCATCACGTAGGTGAGCGTCGGGACCCCTATGAGTTCGGGCAACTGGGCCATGAAGATCAGGATCGCAAGGGCGTTGACGAAGCCCGTGATGACAGAGCGGGAGACGAAGCGCATCACGCGGCCGAGCCTCAGCCATCCCGCGACGATCTGGATGACACCCATCAAGATGGTGGCGGCGAACAGATACTGAAGACCGTGCTCCTTGACCAACGAGATCATGACGACAGCGGTCGCGGCCGTCGCAGCAGAGATCATGCCCGGCCGACCGCCCACAAAGGCGGCCACGCACGCGATTGCGAAGGAGGCGTACAGGCCGACCTTGGGATCGACACCCGCAATCACCGAGAAGCCTATCGCTTTTGGGATAAGCGCGAGAGCGACGACGATACCCGAAAGCACGTCGCCACGGATGTTGGAGAACCACTCCTGACGGTAGTTTGAAAGAGTTCGCATGGGAGATTTTTCACAGTTGAGGCAACGGGCCGAGTGAAACTCGGTCCTCGAAAACGGAATAGGTTGCGTTGCTGTGTTGCCGATCAGAAATCTTTCATATCCACGGTATGATGAGTGATCCGGAGAGCTTAATCCTCACAACGTCCGACTCCGACAATTGGGATAAGCAGAGCCGATACTTGGCGGCTAAGCTTTGACGTATTTCGTCGAGCACCCCGTTTTCATATTCGGGTACGGTCTGCGACCATCCCTTGCTGCGAGGCTAATGAAGCTGGCTCGTAAGGACATCGCCTCAGGGAACGTCGACGTCGACTACGCCACACTTGAAAAGGTCGTACAGGACGACAAATCGCTCCCGACGATGTACTTATCTAAGTTAATAGATTTGTCTTGGCTGGGGACCACTTCTATCGAGTCCATACCGGACACATAGGTTACGGTTCTATTCCCTAGACATAGGTAACACGGTCGGACCGAACGGATTCGGCAAGGTCCGAGCCTGCATCTCGTCATCAAAGTATCCCAGATCATGGTCCATAAGCTTGCAGGCCAGAACGGTTTTCAACCTGTTTGATGCCACTGTCTGTCGGGCGAAATCAGGCTCAGATTGATCTTCTTTCGCTTATAGCAGACGCAGGTCGCATGTGGTGACGGTCTGGTCGTGGAAAGGGTAAATCGAGCTCCGGCAAGCCGCGATAGCGGCAGGGGGGACTCGTGGCGTTCGGCCGGCCGCTATGCCGAGGGCCGGTGCAGATGCTCGATGTTGAACTCCTCGACGAAGCCAAGCCACAAGCCGTTGCACGGCGAATGGTTGTAGGCCGCTCCGGTTTCGAAGAATGGTCGCCCGAAAGGATCATGGAGATAACGAACCATCGCGGCATGTCCCTGCGCAATGAATCCAAGGATAACGATTGCCATCCTGCTCGCGAGGAACCCCGTGCGGAGTTTCTCCCGCCGGATTGATCCGGCGGTCTCAAGGCCGCGCTGCTTCCTGCCTGCTACTTCATGGTCATCGGAAGAAAAAGAATGATGGCCGGGAAGATCACCAGAAGAGCCAGCCGGATCAGGTCGGCGACGATGAACGGCCCGATGCCGCGGAAAATGGTGATCAGGCTTATGTCCTTGGCGATCGAATTGATGACGAACATGTTGATGCCGACGGGCGGAGTGATCATGCCTAGCTGGCAGGATGTCACGATGATCACTCCGAACCACACGGGATCGAAACCGAGGTGGATGATCACCGGAAAGACGATCGGCACCATCAGCACGATCATCGCCATCTCGTCCATCAAGGCGCCGGCCACGAAGAACAGGGCAAGAATGAGGGTTAGCGTTCCATAGGCACCGAGGTCGAGCGAGATAAGCAGGGCCGTCAGCTTCTGCGGCGACTGGGTGATCGCCAGGAAATATCCAAACAGCATCGCGCCAATCAAAACCGTATAGAGAACAACGGACGTGCGCAGGGCCTCTACAAGGCTGTCCATGATCCGCCGGTAGTTGAGCCGACCGCGTGCAATGCCGATGACCATCGTCAGGAATGCGCCGACGGCGGCAGCTTCGGTCGGCGTCGCGATACCGAGATAGATGACGCCGATCACCGCGATGAACAACAGCAGTACCGCCCAGACGTCACGAAGCGACTCGACAGCCTCGGCGAGATCAAAGTCCCGGCCGGCGGGCAGCTTCTTGGCATGGGCGAGGCGGACGGTCGCCATGTACATCAAGGTCGCCATGAGTCCGGGTATGATCCCGGCAATGAACAACTGCCCGACGTCGGTCTCGGTAAGGTAGCCATAGATGACCATGACCACGGAGGGTGGGATCAGGATACCCAGTGTGCCCCCCGCTGCGATGACGCCGGTCGACGTGGAGTCATGATATCCGGCCTTGCGCATCTCGGGCAAGGTGACCCGCGTCATCGTTGCAGCCGTTGCCACCGAACTGCCGCAGATCGCGGCGAAACCGGCGCACGCCGCAATAGTGGACAGAGCAAGCCCCCCCTTGAAGGAGCCCAGCCATGCGTTGCCGGTGCGAAACAGTTCCTTCGACATGCCCGAATTGGTGGCAAAAGCCCCCATCAGGATAAAAAACGGCACCAGCGTCAGGTTGAAGTCTGTGATAACCCGGAAAGGTGACGTCGTGAGCAGATTGAGCGCCGGCGTCAACCCGCGGACCGCGGCAAACCCGAACACCCCCACCAATCCCATGGCGATGCCGATAGGCACCCTCAGGCCCATGAGCACGAACATCGCGACGAAACCGAGTATGGCGATCCAGTCGGTAAGTAGCATCAGATTTGGCTTTCGATCTCGTGTGGGCGCGGTGCGTTGAACAGGAGCGTGAGGGCGAAGCCCATCGTAACGACGCTGATCGCGCACCCGAGCCAGATCAGGCCGAGCACCGGCCAAACCGGAAGCATCAGGTCAAAGGTGCTTTCGTTGCTGCGATAAGCCCCAGTGAAGCGGGAATAGGTCATGATGGTCAGCAGAGCCGTGAAGAAGAAGGTTGCCGACCAGGCGAAGAAATCGATGATCCGTTGCCACCTGCGGGAGACGACCTCCCACAGAAGATCCACCGCAATATGTCCGCCCCGATAACCGATGGAAGCAAATCCCCACATGATGCAGGCCCCGACAAGCAGGCGAGATAGATCAAACGCGTCGGGTATCGGCCAGGAAAAGAGGTAGCGGCTCACCGTTGAAGCTACGATGAGCAGGGTACACAGGCCGAGCAGAAAGCCGGCAACCGTGTCGACGGCTCCGCAGAAACGTTCCAGATAGCGGTTCATCCCATGCTCCGGCAGCAGGAGTGACAGAGATGCTGCGTGATCCTTCCGATCACGCAGCTTGATGTGCAAGGCTACTCGAGCGCGGCTCCATGCTTCGCCAACGCCTGTTGAAGGTTCTTCCAGGCGGCCTTGGCGTCGATCCCGCTCTTGGCTGCCGCTGTCTCCCACGCACCCTGCAGCGATGCAGTCGCTTCCTTCCACAACCCCACCTCCTGAGGTGTCGGCTTGTAGAAAGTATGCCCGCCGGCATCGAGCATCTTCTGCCGCCCCGCAGCTTCGGCATCGGCCCAGGCGGACGCCATCTTTTCTGCCCAATCGGAGGTGCAGTGGTCGTCTATGACCTTCCGATCCTGCGGTTCCAGGGCATCAATCTTGGCCTTGTTCATGACAAAGGCGAAGGTGGTGACGTAAAATGGCAGATCGAGGTGGTGGGTGGTGACATCCTCCAGCCCGAACGTATAGATCGAGTTCCACGGTGAAGCGGTCATATCAGCCGCTCCCTTGCTGATCAGTTCGCGCATCTCGCCAACGGGCACCTGGACGGAAGCGGCCCCGAGCGAGTTCAACATCCGCGCCATGGTGGCATGAGCCGGTCGGATGTTCTTACCCTTGAGATCGGCTGGTACCTGAATGGGACCTTTCGGGCCGTGAAGTGTGCCTGGATCATGCACCAGCACCATACAGACGTGGACATCCTTCATCTCACCGGCGGCATATTCCCGATACCACTCGTCCAGCGCACGCGAGCCACCCTTTGCGTTAGAGACGAGGAAGGGAATTTCGCCCGCGGCTAGGACCGGGAAACGCCCCGGCTGATATCCTGGATTGATGAAGCCTATATCGACAATACCGTCTCGCGCCATGTCATAGTGGTCTGGCGCGGCCCCAAGCTGGGACGCCGGGTAGATGGTGATGTTGATGCGCCCGCCCGATGCTTCGTTGATCGATTTGGCCCATGGTTCCATGCCGCCTGGCTGCAGCGTGTGGGTTGCCGGTACCCAATGAGATAGTGTCAGTTCAACATCCGCCGCATGAGCTTTCGTGACAAAAGCGGCGAGAGCGGTGCATGCAAGCAATACCGTCCGTTTCATACCTTCTCCTCCCGTAGAAGCGAAACCCGCGCGGGTTCCCGGCCCGCGCGATCATCGGCCTATCCGAGTTCAACCCGCATAGGAGTCGTATTTCTTCAGCGTATCGATGAGACCGTCGAGGATGGGTTCAGGGTCCTTGCCGCTCTTTTTGATCGTTGCCTTCCATTCATCGGTCAGCGGAGCGGCGGCTTTTTTCCAGAGCTCCACCTGTTCGGGCGTTGGTTTTTCAAGCGTATGGCTCGGATCGGCTGCGATCTTGTCTCGGCCAGCAGCTTCGACGTCGGCCCATCCGCTCGACATCTTCTCGGCCCATTCGGGCGTACAATGATCCTCCATGACCTTGCGGTCTTCCGCGCTCATTCCGTCCATCACACCCTTGTTGATGACGAAGGCGTTGATCGAGGCATAGAGCGGCAGGTCGAGGTGGTATTTGACGATCTTGTCGACGCCGAAGATGTAGAGCGACTCCCACGGTGACTGGGTGATGTCGGCTGCGCCCTTGGAAAGCACCTCGCGGCTTTCCGGAGCCGAGACCTGTACGGACGCTCCACCCAGAAGATTGACGAACCGCGCCTCCGTGGCATTTGCCGGGCGGACGTTCTTGCCCCTGATGTTTTCCGGAAGCAGCACGCTCGACGTGCCGTGCATAGTGCCCGGGTGATGGCTGAGCGCCATGCAGAAGTACACGTCGTTCATCTCCTGGGCCGCATACTGCTTGTACCATTCCGTCAACCCGCGAACACCGCCCTTGGCATTGGCGAAGAGGAACGGCAGTTCGGCTGCGGCCATGATGGGAAACCGCCCCGGCTGGTAACCCGGATTGATAAAGCCAATATCGGCAATGCCGTCACGCGCCATATCGTAATGGTCGGCCGCCGCCCCCAATTGCGAGGCCGGATAGATTGTGATGGCGATACGACCACCGGAGGCATCGCTGATCGACTTGATCCAGGGCTCCATCCCGCGGACCTGCAGCGGATGGCTGGCCGGAACCCAATGGGCCAGGCTCAGCTCCACCTCCGCGGCAGCAGCAGAACCAACGATGGACGCAGACAAGGCTATAGCGGCAAGAAGTTGTGTATACATGGTTCCTCCCCTATACACGGCAGCCAGGGGTCTCCCGCCCCCATGGAATTGATCCGCCGTGCCGACTGATTATCAACACAGTAATTGTGAATCAGCAAGTTTTCATTTGAAACTCGGCGTGGTTTACGCTTCGCCATCAGGAACAGCCATGTTTCACAGTCGGCTTTCCGGTTTTCCGGAGGGGGCAGCTAGACGCCATCGTGCATACACCTTATGCAGGAGGCTGAAATCTTCTGCGGCGATCTTGGGAGGAGAGAAGCTCGCGGTATTGCGCAACCAAGCCGAACGGGGGCATCAACGTCGGCGGATTTCTGACTGACCTTTCCCTGCAGCCGATGCGCGGTTCGGCTGATGCGAACGATGGTTTCGGGCATCCGGCGGCGAACAAGGGCAGGCTCTGCCGGAGCCGGCAACAAGCCTGCGTCGACGCACCCGGAAGAGATGAGGAAAGTGGAGGTTTATACAATGTCTGTCGGTGCGAATTTCCCGCAAGCCGCCCTTCTTGAACTTACGGCCGCTCTGGGTGATCGATTAACGACCAGCGAGGCTGTTCGGGCACACCACAGTCATGACACCTCGAGGCTGCAAGCCAGCATGCCGGATGCCGTCGTGTTCCCCCGGTCGGAACAGGACGTGCAGCGCATCTTGCGGATCTGTTCGACCTATCGCGTGCCCGTCATACCCTTCGGGGCGGGCTCATCCATGGAAGGTCACGTCATTCCGGTCTTTGGCGGGATTGTCGTTGACACCAGGGACATGAACCAGATCGTTGAAGTTTCTCCGGAAGACCTGCTCGCCGTGGTCCAGCCGGGAGTGACGCGCAAGCAGCTAAATGTCGAACTCCGCGCCACCGGCTTGATGTTCTCGGTTGATCCGGGTGCCGACGCCTCGATCGGCGGAATGGCCTCGACGCGGGGCAGCGGAACGACAGCGGTCCGCTACGGAACGATGCGCGAGAACGTTATGGCACTGCGGGTGGTGACGGCGGATGGTACGGTTATCCGCACCGGCTCGCGAGCCCGGAAATCCTCGTCCGGCTACGATCTCACGCATCTGTTCGTCGGGTCCGAGGGTACGCTTGGCATCATCACGCAGCTTACGGTCCGCCTCCATCCGATCCCCGAAATGGTATCCTCGGCCGTCTGCTCGTTCCCGGATGTGGAAAGTGCCGTCCGTTCGGTGATCGAAGCAGTGCAGTACGGGATACCCGTCGCCCGCG
>JAEYTV010000509.1 GCA_023433855.1 Pseudomonadota bacterium
TCCCTGTGAATGGCCAGGCCAGCAGCGTCAGCAGGATGTTGAAAGCAAGATGAGCGTCGACCGGCAGTTTCTCCGGCGGGAGGGGGTGCGATTGCATGATCTCGGCGCCAAGGCCTGCCAGGGGCAGTGCGATCGCACAACCGATGCCCCGGACCATGAGGTTGCCAAGCGTGATGCGTCTTGCCGCGCGTGGTGCCGATAGTGTTGCAACGACGGGAGGAACCGCACCGCCAAGATTTGCACCTAGGACCAGAACGATGACCAGTCCGGTGGACAGGATGCCGGTCGAGGCGAGCGACAGGATCAGCACGATCGCCGCAAGGCTGGAGGACGACACGAAGGCAAGCACCGCGGAGACGACGAGCGCCACCGGCCAGGCGCTGTCGAGCAGGCCGATGAAAGCGGCAAGGGCAGGCGACTGGCGCATGGGTTCGGTTGCAAGGCCCAGCAGATGAAGCGACAGCAGCATCAGACCAACGCCGATGAGAGCCGCGCCGATGCCGCGCCGGCTGCCGGATTGTCCTCGATGGAGAACGACGCCGATGATAATGATCAGAGGAGAAAGCCATTCGATGCCCGTCGCGACGACCCAGGCCGTCACGGCCGTTCCGACATTCGCACCGAGCAGGACGATCTGCGCCATGCGAGGGCGTATCAGGTCACGCTCGGCGAAAGACGCGACGGTCAAGGCGGTCGCGGTGGAACTCTGCAGCGCAATCGTCGCCACCAGGCCCGAAACGAAGGAGCGCAAGCCGCTGCGCGTCCCGGCCGCGAGCCCGTTTCTCAGACGCGCGCCGAAGGCCCGCGTCACGCCATCCTTCACTTGCGCCAGGCCGAACAGCAGAAGTGCGACAGCCCCAAGCATATTGATGATGACGATTGTCGATGCCACGCAGATGCTCCTCATTCAACGGCGAACGGGCAGCGGATTTCGGTTGCCGGCTAATCAATATAGTGCATGCGATCGCCGGATCACAGCGCTGTTCGCGACACTATACGGCGATATTATGGGTGGGCTGGTTCCATGTCGTCTGACGCAGCGCTTCGCCAGAAACCATCGCGGCCGACATGGCAACATTGATCGAGCGGCGACCTTCCCGCATCGGGATCAGGATGCGGGCATCTGCAGTCTGGTGCACGGGGTCAGGCACGCCCGCACTCTCACGGCCGAAAAGCAATATGTCATCCGACCTGAAGGCGAAGCCGGTATAGGGAACGGCGGCCTTCGTGGAGGCGAGAATGAGCCGCCGCCCGTCCTGCCGCCGCCACGCGTCGAAATGCTCGAAGTTGATGTGCCTGGTCAGCGTGACGCCCGCCAGGTAATCCATGCCGGCACGCTTGAGGTTGCGGTCCGAGAGGTCGAAGCCCGCCGGCTCGATCACGTCCACAGCGAGGCCAAGGCAGTCGGCGAGCCGCAAAATGGTGCCCGTGTTGCCGGGTATGTCGGGCTGGTAGAGGGCAATGCGAAGACGAGGGGTGATGTCGCTCATGGCTCTCCTTAGGCAAGGCGTCATGCCCGCTCAAGCTTTTTCGGCCTCGGGGCGGTTGCGCCCGGTTCCTGCCTTCCGGGCGACGGCAGGGGCGCCAGCAAATTCGCTCTTTTCAGGTTGGCGCAAAACGGCTAGAAGGATCCCGCTTCTCAACGCTCATCCTAGGAGGCCTACATGGATATGACCGTGTTTTCGCGCCTCCGGCGCCGGATCATTGTGTTTCTGGCATAGGCGTTTCGCGGTTTCACGCAAACTTTTCCTCTTCTGATCCGTTACGTGGCTGACTTGCGGCCGCGCTTTCTCAAATGTCCCCCGCGACCGGCCTATCCAGGGCGGCGCAGGGCCAATAGTCGACTTTGGAGCCATTTTCATGTTCTCGTGGTTCGAACGGCGCGTTAATCCCTATCCTGTCGAGACGCCCGGGTTGCCGCCAGCCCGGCTGCTGCCATTCCTGTGGTATTACACCAAGCCCGTCTGGCCGTGGCTCGCCATCATGTCGACCTGCACAACACTCATTGCGCTTGGTGAGGTAGCGCTCTTCCAGTTTCTCGGCGATATCGTCGACTGGCTGTCGCATGCCGACCGAGCCACCTTTCTGGACACGGAGGGACCGAAGCTCTTTTTGATGGCCTTCGTCGTGCTGGTCGGGTTGCCGGTTGTCGCGACCCTCGACGCGTTGATCATGCATCAGATCCTGATGGGCAACTTCCCGATGATCGCCCGCTGGCAGATGCATCGTTTCCTGCTTCGCCACTCGATGACCTTCTTCGCCAACGAGTTTGCCGGCCGGGTTTCCACGAAGGTGATGCAGACCTCGCTTGCGATCCGGGAAACGGTGATGAAGGTGCTCGACGTTTTCGTCTACGTCTTCACCTACTTTATCTCCATGGTGGCGGTCGTGGCGGCGGCCGACCTGCGGCTTGCGGTACCTCTTGTCGTCTGGATCATCCTGTATTCGGCCACCGTCGCCTACTACGTGCCCCGGTTGCGCAGGATCTCATCGCAGCAGGCCGACGCCCGCTCCATGATGACCGGCCGCGTGGTTGACAGCTACACGAACATCGCCACGGTGAAGCTCTTCTCGCATGCCGGGCGGGAAGAAGCTTATGCGCGCGACGCCATGGACATCTTCCTGAAGACCGTGCATGCGCAGATGCGCAAGGTGACGATGTTCCAGGTTCTGGTCTACTTCTACAACTGCGCAGCCCTCTTCGCGGTGGGGGCTCTGTCGATCTGGTTCTGGCTCGACAGCGCCATATCGATCGGCGCAATCGCGATTGCCATCGGTCTCGCCATGCGGATCAACGGCATGTCCCAGTGGGTGATGTGGGAGGTCTCGGCACTTTTCGAAAACATCGGCACCGTTTACGACGGCATGGCGATGATGACGAAACCCCTTGACGTGGTCGATCAGCCGGAGGCGGCGCAACTTGTCGGCCGCCAGGGTCACATCCGCTTTGAAAACGTCCGCTTCCACTACGGCAAGACCAAGGGTGTGATCGACGGGTTGACGCTGGATATTCCGGCCGGGGAGAAGGTCGGCCTGGTCGGGCGTTCGGGCGCGGGCAAGACGACGCTGGTGAACCTGCTGCTGCGCTTCTACGACCTCGAAGACGGGCGCATCACCATCGACGGCCAGGACATAGCATCCGTCACGCAGGACAGCCTGCGGTCGATGATCGGCGTGGTGACGCAAGACACGTCCCTCCTGCACCGGTCGATCCGCGACAACATCGCCTATGGCAAGCCTGATGCGAGCGACAGCGAGATCATAGAGGCGGCCAAGCGGGCAAACGCCTGGGACTTCATCGAGGGACTGGTGGACCTGCAGGGCCGAAGCGGGCTTGATGCCCATGTGGGTGAACGGGGAGTCAAGCTGTCTGGCGGCCAGCGTCAGCGCATCGCGATCGCCCGCGTCTTCCTGAAGGATGCGCCGATCCTGGTGCTGGACGAGGCGACCTCCGCGCTCGATTCCGAGGTGGAGGCGGCCATCCAGGAAAACCTCTTTGCGCTGATGCAGGGCAAGACGGTCATTGCCATCGCCCACCGGCTGTCGACGCTGACGGAGATGGACCGGCTGATCGTGCTCGACCGTGGCAAGATCGTGGAGATGGGCACGCATCAGGAGCTGGCGGCAAGCGGCGGAATCTATGCCGATCTGTGGAACCGGCAGTCCGGCGGTTTCATTGGCAACGATCCCGGTGAGGAAGAGGCGGCGGAGTGATCCGCCGCGTCGCCCTCGACGCCAGGACCAGGCGTTGAGCGCGGCAAACGTTCCTCTCTTCACTTCGACTTTGCCGATGGAGCGAAACAACCTATATCCGGGGCATGTTCAAACTGGTCTTCCGCGCCTTCGAAAACTGGATCAAGCCGTTCGAGAGGCAGGAGGATCTGAAGCCTCCGTCGGGGATTGTCGGGTTTGTCTGGTTTTATGTGCGCCAGGCCAAGCTGCCGTTCTTCGCGATGCTCGTGCTCGGCGGACTTGCCGCCGGCGTCGAAGCGGCGATGTTCTGGTATGTCGGGCGGCTCGTCGACATCCTTGATACGGCGCGCCCGGCCGACGGGTGGGCCGGCCTCTTCGCCGACCATGGAGCCGAACTGGTCGTCATGGCGCTCGTGGTCGGCATCGGCCGGTTTCTGATCGGCTTTCTCACCGCTCTCGTAGACCAGCAGATCATCACGCCCGGGTTCTATAATCTGGTCCGCTGGCAGTCCTACATTCACGTCTCCCGAC
>JAEYTV010000579.1 GCA_023433855.1 Pseudomonadota bacterium
GGTTCGAGCCCGCAGGCCTTCACATCGGTGACCGGGATGGTCTTATCCCATCGGCTGGCCGAGCTTGAACTTGCGTTCCAGCTTGTAGGGCGACTCGCTGCCCAGCCAGCGATCCCACAGCTTCTGCGCCTCGCCGGAGGCTTCGATGCGGTCGAGGTAGTCGTTCAGGTGAGTGCGGAAGGCATCCTCGCCCTTGCGTATGCCGAAGCCCGAGCCCTGGCGGATGAGCGGCGGCTCGAGCAGCCTTATCTTCGGGCTGCCCTCGGGCGACCGCAACTGCAGGCCGACCGCCGCCGCCGAGCGCTGGATCGTGGCGTCGACCTTGCGCTGCTGCATGGCGAGATAGGCCAGCGGGCCGTCGTCATAGGATATGATGCTCGCTTCCGGGAATTTGCGCGTGGCCGCCGTCTGGTAGAGCGAGCCCTTGGCAACCGAGATGCGCTTGTCGGCGAGTTGGTCGACCTCGGTGATGTCCGAATCTTCCGTGACGATGAAGTAGAAACCGTCCTCGACATACTGGTTGCTGAAGTCGATGATCTGCGCACGCTCGGGCGTGTAGCTCATGAGCGCGACCAGCACATCGATCCGGCCCTGGACCAGTTCGGGCACGCGCACATCCGCCGCGACCACCTTGTATTCCATCTCCACGCCGAGATCCTCAGCAACCATCTTGCAGAGATCGACCTCGTAGCCGATCACCTCCCGCGTCTGTGGATCGGTGTAGGCAAAGGGCTGCACGATCGTCAGGCCGCAGACCAGCTTGCCCGCCGATTTGATGTCCGCAAGCTGATCGGCCTGCGCAACGGCCACCGACAATGCCGACAGCGCGAACGCGGCTGCGGCAGCCGCAATCCGAATGATCCCCATTACACGATCCTCCCGATGTTCAATGAGATTGAAACCCTCTCGTTTTGTCGACTTTATGTCAAGCGTTATGGGCATTTGGCGTCGATTTTTCCCGGTTTAGGCTTTTAGTGTCGACAAATTGGCGCAATAAAGCCATAACGCCAGCTTGGCAGTCGAGGTGAGTGCTGATAGCGGTCTACCGGGCGGCGCGGACATCTGCCCAAGGCAAGGGAAGAGGAAAAATGTTGCATACCGAAATGGCGCCGGCCGGCGGCGCGGGGTCGCTACCGGGCGCAGCGGGCGGCAAGGCTCTCGAAGGCGTGACAATCGTCGACCTCACGCAGTTCGAGGCCGGACCGTCATGCACTCAGATGCTGGGTTGGCTGGGCGCCAATGTCATCAAGGTCGAACCGCCACTGAAAGGCGAGCAGGGCCGGCGTGCTTCGACGGAGGACCCGGATACGGACTCGGTCTACTTCATGCTCCTGAACGCCAACAAGCGCAGCGTGACGTGCAACCTTAAGCACGAAAGCGGCAGGAAGATCCTGCGCGATCTCATCGCCAAGGCAGACGTCTTCATCGAGAATTTCGGTCCCGGCGTCATCGAACGGCTCGGCTTCTCCTACGATGAGGTCAACAAGATCAACCCGCGCATCATCTATGCGCAGGTGAAGGGCTTCGACCAGCGCGGCCCCTACGCAAATCTCCTTGCCTTCGACAATATCGCGCAGGCGGCCGGCGGCAGCCTCTCCGTGACCGGTGACGCGAACGGCCGGCCACTCACTCCCGGCGTCAATGTCGGCGACACCGGCAGCGGACTGCATTGCTCGGTGGGCATCCTGGCCGCGCTCCTGCAGCGCGGACGGACCGGCCGGGGGCAACGCATCGAGGTCATCATGCAGGAAGCGGTCATCAATTTCGGCCGCATCCTCTACGCCGCGCAGGCCTTCTTCGGCCGGGCCGTGCCGAGGCGTGGCAACGCCCACATCATGAACGCAAGCGCGCCATGCGAGGTGTTCCCCTGCAAGGGCGGCGGACAGGACGACTATTGCCTCATCTACACGAGCCGCGCCGGAAACCACCAATGGCTCAATCTGCTGAAGGTGATGGGGCGCGAGGACCTTGCCGACGATCCGCGCTTCGCTTCGCCGCCGCTGCGCTTCCAGCATCAGGACGAGATCAATGCGCTCGTGACGGAATGGACGCTCCAGCGCGACAAGCACACGGTGATGAAGGTGCTTGGCGAAGCTGGCGTCCCGGCCAGCGCCGTCTTCGATACGATGGAGCTCTACGAGGATCCGGTATTGCGGGCCCAAGGTGCGTTCGTGACGGTCCAGCATGCACAGCGCGGCGAATTCACCATGCCCGGCTGCCCGGTGCGCATGTCGGATTCGCCGATCGAGACGGCGGCGGCTCCCTTGCTTGGCGCCGACAACCTCCAAGTCTATCGGGATTTCCTCGGATACTCGGACGAGGACATCGCGAAGCTCGCGGAGGAGAAGGCGATCTGACCGGAAAGGCCGGATCGCGCCTCAGCTGGCATCGCCTTCCCGCAGAAACCGGTCGACGGCCTCGGCCAGTTTTTGCGGGGTTTCCACCTGCATCATGTGTGGCGCATCGTCGATGGCGAGGAACCGTGCGTCCCTAATGTGATCGGCGATCGCCCGGACCGCGGCAGGAGGCGACGCCGGGTCGAGGGCCCCGGCGATGCAAAGCGACCTTGCGTTCACCCGCGCTAGCCTTGGCTTCGTGTCGAGGCGGCCGATCGCCTCCCAGGCCGTCGACCATGCATTCGGATCGGTGCGAAGGAGCGTCTGGCGGGTCCGTTCGGCATCGCCTGCTTCGAGGAAGCCCGGCGTGAACCAGCGCTCCATCGTCTCCTGCTCGACTGCCGGCATGCCACCGGCGAGCGCAGGAGCGCCCCGGCGGCCGAGAACCTCGCGCGCCTCCGCCGACAGGGTACAGGGGCAGGCCGCGACCACCAGGCGGTCGACGGTTTCGGGATTGGCGATGGCAAATTCCTGAGCGACCATTCCACCCATCGAAAGACCCATGACCGAGGCGCGCGATATGCCCATCGCGGCCAGTGTTTTTCCGACGTCGGCAGCATAGTCGGCGAGGTCCATTCCCGGCACGGTCGCGGGCGAAGACCCATGCCCGCGAAGGTCAAGCCGAACAAGCCGGCGCCCCCTGAGGAGCGGCACGAAATCATCCCATGTCCCGAGGTCCAGGCCGACCGGGTGGAGCAGCACCAGGGCCTCGCCGTCTCCCTCGGCCACCCCATTCAGGGTGGCCGGCTCGAACGTCGCTGATAATGTGCTTGTCATGTGCTGTAG